>NZ_JBSFBZ010000104.1:0-12453 GCF_053593195.1 Saccharopolyspora sp. NPDC002376 | reverse complement strand
CCATCCAACTCCCCAACAGCAACATCAACCACCACAACAACCATGATCCACAACGAACCAATCGAACTGCCGTTGCAGTATTAGGCAAAACTGACCCCTATCTCGCGGCGGCTTCCATTCGTACAAGGCGGTGGGGGAGCGGGGCGGCGAGGATGGGGTGATGGTCAACCGAATCATTCCCTACCTCGCCGGCGATGCCGTCGCGGCGAAGGACTTCTACGTCGACGTGCTCGGGCTCGAGGTCGCGATGGAGGACCCGGTCCTCTGCCTGCGGTCGCCGGAAAACCCCTCGGCACAGCTCATCATCTCGCCGCCGGGCATGGAGAACCCCCAACCCCGCTTCGGAATCGACGTCGGCGAACCATCAGCAGTCGACGCGGCCCACGCCGAAGCGCAACGCCGAGGCCTGCGCATCGTCTACCCGCTGACGAACGAGCCTTGGGGCGTACGCCGCTTCTTCGTCGAAGACGCCACCGGCGCAGTCATCAACGTGCTAGCCCACCTGCCCTGAACGTGCCCGGGAACGGTCACGGCAAGTCTCAGTTCTAGGCAAAACTGACGACCTCGAGAAGCGCCCCGCACGCGGACGACGTTGCGGGGCGCTTCGCATCACTGGTAGCGGATCCGCCGCAGCGTCGCTGCTCCGAGGACTTTCGATACGTCCGCGCATCCGATACGGTCGTGTATCCGGTTTTCGGGAGGTTCCGCGGTGGTTGGGCAGGGGCGGGTGACCAGACGGCGGGGGCAGACCCGGCAGCGGTTGCTCGACGCCGCGCTGGTCGTGTTCGCCGCCGAGGGGTTCGGCAGGTCGACGATCGAGCAGGTCTGCGATCGGGCCGGGTACACGCGTGGTGCTTTCTACTCCAACTTCGCTTCGCTGGAGGAGCTGTTCCTCGCGATGTGGGAGCAGCATTCGCAGCGGATGCTCGCCGAGGTCGGGGCGGCGGTTGATGCCGAGCGGACGGCCGGGGTCGAGGACGTCCGGTCGGCCGTCGAGCGGTTGCTCGAAGCCACGCCTGTGGACGACGACTGGTACCGGATCACCGCCGAGTTCAGCGCGCACGCGCTGCGGAATCCGGCGTTGCGGCGGGTCGTGGTTGCCCGCGAGGAAGCGATCGCGGCGGCGATCGTGCCCGGGGTCGAGGCGCTGCTCAACCGGATCGGGCGGCGGGCCCCGGATCCGGTCGCGCTCGGGCAGGCGCTGATCGCCGTGCACGACGGAACCGCAGTGCAGTGCTTGATGGAACCCGACGATCCGGCCGTGCGGCAGCGCCGGATCGAGCTGTTCGAGCGGGTCGTGCTGGCCTACAGCGTGGAGGGATGAACGTGGACACCGAACCTGACGTGATCGTGGTCGGAGCTGGGCTGGCCGGGCTGGTAGCGACCTACGAGCTGGTTCAGGCCGGCCGCCGGGTGGTCGTCGTCGATCAGGAGAACCGCGCCAACCTGGGCGGGCAGGCGTTCTGGTCGCTCGGCGGGTTGTTCCTGGTCAACAGCCCGGAGCAGCGACGGCTGGGGGTGCGGGACTCCTACGAGCTGGCGATGCAGGACTGGCTCGGTTCGGCCGGTTTCGACCGCGACGACGAGGACCACTGGGCCCGCGAGTGGGCACGCGCGTACGTGCACTTCGCGGCCACCGAGAAGCGCGACTACCTGCACAACCTCGGGCTTCGGCTGACTCCGCTGGTCGGCTGGGCCGAGCGAGGTGGCGGGGTCGCGGGTGGGCACGGCAACTCGGTGCCCCGCTTCCACCTCACCTGGGGAACCGGTCCCGAGGTGGTCCGGGTGTTCGCCGAACCGGTTCTGGCTGCGGAGAAGCGCGGCCTGGTCCGGTTCGAGTTCCGCCACCAGGTTGACGAGCTCGTCGTTGAGGACGGCGTGGTGGTGGGTGTGCGCGGCACCGTGCTGGAGCCGTCCGAGGCCGACCGCGGGGTGGCGTCATCGCGTGATGCGGTGGGCGATTTCGAGCTGCGGGCGAAGGCCGTCGTTGTCTCTTCGGGCGGGATCGGGCACAACCACGAGCTGATCCGGGCGAACTGGCCGGTGGAGCGGATGGGGCCGTGCCCGGAGACGATGATCTCCGGCGTTCCCGCACACGTGGACGGCCGGATGATCGGGATCACCGAGTCCGCCGGCGGGCGCATCGTCAACCGCGACCGGATGTGGCACTACACCGAGGGAATCCACAACTGGGACCCGATCTGGCCGGACCACGCGATCCGGATCATCCCCGGCCCGTCGTCGCTGTGGTTCGACGCGACCGGCAAGCGGATGGCCGCGCCGAACTTCCCCGGCTTCGACACCAACCGGACCATGAAGGAAATCCTGGCCACCGGCTACGACTACTCGTGGTTCGTGCTCACCCAGTCGATTCTGGAGAAGGAGTTCAGCCTCTCCGGATCCGAGCAGAATCCGGACATCACCGGCAAGGACCTCAAGTTCACCCTCGCCAGCCGTCTCGCGAAGGGCGCGCCGGGCCCGGTGGACGCGTTCAAGAACAAGGGTGTGGACTTCGTCGTCGCGGACAACCTGCGCGAACTCGTGGACGGCATGAACGCGATCGCCCGCGGCCCGCGTCTCGACCACGACGTCATCAAGCAGCAGATCGTCGCGCGGGACCGCGAGGTCACGCAGAAGTACGCCAAGGACTTCCAGCTGATGGCGGTGGCCAACGCGCGCCGCTACCTCGGTGACCGGGTGTCGCGGGTGGCCAAGCCGCACCGCATCCTCGACCCCTCGCACGGCCCGTTGATCGCGGTCCGGCTGAACGTCCTGACCCGCAAAACCCTCGGCGGAGTGCAGACGAACCTGGACTCGCAGGTGATCGGTCCGGACGGCGCTCCGCTGCCCGGCCTGTACGCGGCGGGCGAGGTGGCCGGCTTCGGCGGTGGCGGAGTGCACGGTTACAACGCGCTGGAAGGAACCTTCCTCGGCGGCTGCATCTTCTCCGGCCGAGCCGCAGGACGAGCCCTGGCCCGGAGCCTCTAGAGCGCGTCACGGGACGCGGGGGTGCATCCGGAACGCGGTGATCATGGCGAGTACGAGGACCACCGCCATCACCAAGAAGACCTCGGAGAATGCTGCTGTGGCTCCGGCGGTTTGCTGCCGCGCGGCCACCAGCACGCCGAACAGGGCGGGTCCGGTGCCGGCGCCGAGGAACTGGGCGCCCTGGAGGATCCCGAGGCCGATCCCAACCTGCTCGGACGGCAGGGCGCTCGCCGCAGCGCTGATGATCGGGGCGAGCACGAGGATGAAACCGACGCTCAACCCGAGGATCCCGGTCGCGATCGGCACCACCGACGCCGTTGCGGTGGCGAGGAACAGCGCGGACACCGCCATGATCACGAGGCCCACCAGCACGAGCGGCCTCGTGCCGATGCGGTCGGCGAGACGGCCGATCAGCGGTGAGAGGACGGCGACGGCGAGCCCGGCCGGGATCATGACCAGCGCGCCGGTTCCCGGTTCCAGGCCGTAGACGTCGACGATCAGCAGCGGCACGAAGACCAGGCCGCCGAGGTTGACGGACATGGCCAGGAACACGACGAGGACGGCGATCCGGTAGACGCGGTTGGCGAACAGCGCGGGCGGGACGAACGGGTTCGCAACGCGTGCGATGCGCCAGCCGAAGAGCGCGATCGCCGCGGCGGCTACTAGGAAGCTGCCCCACGACGAGGGTGCGGCGAGACCGGCGACCTGCGCTTGGGTCGCGCCGAAGAGCAGGAGCCCGGCCCCTATGCCCAGGAAGATTCCGCCGAGCAGGTCGAACCGGCTCGCGCCTTCCGGAGCTTCGCCCGGCAGCACGCGCCGCGCCGCGGGAAGCAGCACCAACACGGCCACGACCATGACCCAGAACAGCGCGCGCCAACCGAGGAACTGGCCGATCCCACCGCCCAGCGCCGGTCCGGCGGCGGCGCCGACGCCGGCCGCCGCGGAGAGGACGCCGATCCCCATTCCGCGCCGGTCCGCCGGGATCAGCCGGGTGATGGCGACCATCGAGAGCACTGGTATCGCCGCTGCACCGATCCCCATGACGATCCGTCCGAGCACGAGGACGAGCAGATCCGGTGCGAGCGCGCAGATCAGGCTTCCGGTCGCGTAGGCCAGCAGGGCGAAGGTGAACAGCTGCCGCAGGCCCACCCGGTCGGAAGTGCGCCCGTAGAAGGGGATTCCGACCGCGAACACCAGCAGGAAGCCCGTGACGACCCAAGCGAGTTCGGCTTCGGAGGCCCCGAACTCCGCGCCGATCGACGGGAGCATGAGGTTGACCATGTCGCTGGCGATGACCGTGACGAGCAGAGCCGGCAGGAGGACTGCCAGCAGTCCCACCCCCGAGCTGGTCCGTTCGATCGTGGGTGTCATTGAGCGGTGCCTCCTGCGGGCTTTACCGCAACCAATGTGGTTGCAGTTTGGGTGTGAAAAGGGCGGAGGGTGTGCCTCCGCCGTTGCTCGGTTATCGAGCTGGTCGTCCGATCTTGCGTTCGATGGCCAGCACCTGCTGGACCAGGTCGGCGATGGTCGTCCGGCTGAGCCGTTCCTTCATCGCCCGCTCCGCGTCCTGGAACTCCGCTTCGAGCAGTGCCTGCATGTTGCGCCCGACCTCGCACGCGTCGCTGGGCGGGTGGGGGAGCCGCGACAGGACCGGCCCGGCCTCGACGGCGGTGTACGCGTCGTGGAGCGTGATCTCGCGTGCGGTGCGCGCCAGGATCCAGCCGCCGCCGCGTCCCTCGGTGGATTGCACCAGGTCCGCGTCCCGCAAGCTGCCGAGGATGCGCCGCACCAGGACCGGATTGCTCGCGAGGCTGTCGGCGATCTCCGCGGAGGTCAGCGACTTGTCGCTCCAGCGCGCCAACATGGTGAGCGCGTGGATGGCGACCGCACTCCTGCTGCTGAGCCCCACTTCGCCCTTCCTCTCGAACTGCAACGAACGTAGTTGCAGTTCGATCAGGTGTCAATCTGGTGCGCGCAGTGGAGGGGGCGTGAGTGCTC
This sequence comes from Saccharopolyspora sp. NPDC002376, assembly GCF_053593195.1. Lineage (NCBI taxonomy): Bacteria > Bacillati > Actinomycetota > Actinomycetes > Pseudonocardiales > Pseudonocardiaceae > Saccharopolyspora > Saccharopolyspora sp. NPDC002376. The sequence continues at coordinate 7,467 of NZ_JBSFBZ010000104.1, read as the reverse complement.
AGACCGGCTGGAACCGGTTTTCGCACTCACGACCGCTGATCACTTGCCAGGGATGCGCCAGATGATCGGCTTCTCGTCGTAGTCGCCGCCGTTGTAGCGCGCCGCGACGACCTCGTCGCCGCTGCCCGCGGCGTCCAGCGTGCAGTTCTCGTACTTCGCCCCGACCTTGTCGAAGTTGCCGGGAGAGGTGCGGTTGCTGCAGTCGGGGGTGTCGCCGGTGATGAACGTCCCGGTGGTGGTCCCGTCGGCTAGCAGCCCGGCCAGCCGCGGCCCGTTCTTGCCGCCCAGGTCGGTGCCGCCGAGGTTCTCCAGCGTGTAGCGGATGTAGTACGGCGTGGCGTCCTTAGCGTCGTCGCCGAAGTTCTGCTCGAAGTAGGCCTTGTCACCGACCTCGACTGCGGTCACGGTGAGCGCGAGAGTGCCCTTGTTGAGGCCGTCGTCGTAGGGGATGACGGCCCGGTCGCCGACGTTGAGCGTCGTGCCAGGAGGAGTCGCCGGCGGAGTCTCGACAGGTGCAGCGCTGGTGGGAGCCTCGGCCGACGAAGTCGGACGCGGACTCTCCGGCTCGGAACCACCGCAGGCGGTGAGCGCGGTCGCAGCGATGGTGGCCAGCAGTCCGAACTGGACTGCCCGACGGCGGGAGTGGTGGCGGATCACTGTGATGAGACTGGGGTCGAACCCAAACGGTTGCCTGATGTGAAAACCATCACGGACCGCAGCGGGCCAAGCCTTGGGCAGGGGAATGCAAGTGCGGATCGAGCGTGGCCGTCGTGGGCGTGACGGCCACGCGTGATCCTGGAGCGGTCAAACCCAGACGAGGTGCAGGTTCGCGCGCCGCGACAAGCGGTGCAGCGCGGCTTCGGGGGACTGGAAGCTGGCGCGCAGTTGACCGGAAGCGCTGACGACGTCGGCGCCTTCTTCGAAGGCCATGCCCCAGTACTCGACGTGCCCGTCCTGCTGGTCGCCAACCTCCTCGCACAACGCGAACACTCGAGGAGCATTCTCCCGAGCGAGCTCTTCAAGGGCGGACATGAACTCCTCCCGGCTCCACGGCGGCAATCCCGACATAACAACCTCCCTGTGATCCAGGTCATGACACTGGAAATGGTGTCGTAAACATTTATGGAGGGCGATAACTCGATCAGGTGCTCTTGATCGTCTCAGTGCTGGTCGGGGTGCAGACTGATCGTGGATTCGTGACTTGTCAGGAGGTTGTCCATGGTGGACCGGCAAGACCCCTCGGCTCTGCGATGGCTCGTCGGCGTCGAGCTGCGCAACTTCCGGATCCGGGCGGGCGAGACCAGCGCCGCGGCAGCTCGGGCGATCGGCTGTTCGCCGGGCAAGATCACGCATCTAGAGACCGGGCGCTACTTCCCGCAGCCTGACGAGGTTGTGGGTCTGCTGAAGTTCTACGGCGCGCCGAATTGGGAGATCGAACGGCTGAACTCTCTTTCTGGTAGGTCGAATCAGAAGACCTGGTGGGCCCCTTGGGTGGATGTTCTGCCCGACTGGCTCAAGACCTACATCGGGCTGGAAGGAATAGCGGAGTCGCTGTTCGCGTACCAAGCGCTGATCGTGCCGGGGTTGATGCAGACCGAGGCGTACGCTGCGGCGCTGACGATGACGAGTGCTCGTGTTCGCCCCGACCACAACGAGCGTCTGGTGAGCTTCCGCATGGCTCGTCAGCGCAGATTGGTCGATGAGGCGCCGCTCCAGTTGAAGATCGTGCTCGAGGAGTCCGTGCTGGACCGGCCGATCGGTGATCGAGAGGTCATGTGCGGGCAGCTTCAGCATCTGCTCGACCTGTCGATGCAGGACAACATCGATCTCCGGGTGTTGCCCACCTCGGTGGGGCCGCACGCTGGGCTCAACGGAAGTTTCATGGTGCTGCGCTTTCCGGATGCGCAGTCGATCGGCTATGTCGAGATCCCGGACGGTGCTGTTTACATCCAGGATCAGGACCAGGTGGCCGCTTACATTCGTTCGGCTGAACGGCTAGCGTCGTCTGCGCTGTCCGAGGATGCCTCGGCGGAGGCGATCAAGGCTCGCCTAGCCGGATAGGGAAAGGCTGCTGGCTATGTCTGGCTGCGTGGTGTGGCGAAAGTCCAGCTACAGCGACAACGGCGCTGACTGCGTCGAGGTGGCCCACGTTGACCGGCAGACGCTCGCGGAATGGGGCAAGAGCAGCTACAGCACGGCCACAGGGAACTGCGTTGAGGTCGCTGGCGGTGATGGAGTCGTGGCGGCTCGGGACTCGAAGGATCCCGGTGGGCCGGTGCTGGTGTTCTCGCGGGCCAGGTGGACGTCGTTCCTCGCTGGTCTGAACGGGTGACGTGCTGACAATCACGTGATCATCTTTCGGGTTTCGCTGCGGGCGGCTTGTCTGATTCGTTAGCTTCACCTTCGGTCGATCGATCGGTGCCGGAGGGGGCTACGGATGGCGGACGCGCAGATGTCGGGTGACCTGGGCGGGGCGATTGGCGGCGCCGCCATGGGCTTCGCTGGCGCTGGCGCGAGGCTGGACGCGATCAAGGGCGAGAACGACAAGCTGGGGCAGCAGATCTCGTCCGGTCAGCTCAAGATGAACCCTGAAGCCGCCAACAAGGCCGCAGACGTGTACGAGCGGAAGGCGCAAGAGATCCAGAAGCTTTCCCGACAGGCCAACGATCTCCAGAAGGTCGAAGGTTTCGGGGAGTACAACTCTGCGCAAGAACTTGCGGGGAAGTTCGGCCAGAAGGCATTTAACGGTGAGACAGGTGCTGCTGACCTGCTGACGAAACTCAGTGAAGAGTTGATCAGGAAGGCGGACCTCTTCCGGGAAGCGGCGAAGGACTACGTTGCTACCGACGAGCAGATCGGTGAGGACATGCAAAGGGGTAGCCAAGCGTGAAGACGTCGTCTCGAACCGTATTTGCTGCATGTGCCGTTGCGGCGGCCCTTGCGGTGGCGGGCTGTGGTGGTCCGAGTTCCGAGGGGGATCCCCCCGTCAAATCCGAGCCGCAGGGGCTCGCCAAGATCGACCCGTGCACGTTGCTGACTCCAGAAGAGCTTGAGTCGTTTGGCTTTGAAGGGCCCGGCGAGCCTGAGACTGGAAGCACCGGTGAGCCGGCCTGTTCCTTCACTGGTCAGCCGTTTGGCGCGACGTTCTTCAAGAAGCAGGACATGACGGTTGAGAAGTACGGCCAGCAGGACACCTGGGCAAAGTTCGATCGACTCGAGGTTGACGGTCGCCCTGCTGCGAGCACCATTGCGAAGGGGTCGACGCAGTCGCGAATCTGCTCGGTGATGTTCGATGCAGGCGGCGGTGTGATTGATCTGACCTTGCAAGAATTCCGTGACAAAGGTCTTGACGAGTGCGGCGAGGCTTTGAAGGTCGCCGAGAAGATCGCGCCGAGAATGCCGAAGTGACCTGGGGGAACTGATGGGGTTTTGGGAGTGGGCTGGCGACGTCAGCAGTTCGGTCGGAGGCGCTGTAGTCGACGGCGTCAAGAACGTGGGCAACGCCGTTGCGGAAACGGCTGGTAAGGCCTACGACGTTGGGGCTGACCTGTTCGGTTACGACTCTCGTGCCGAGACGGCCCGGCAGGAGGCTGCCGAGCAAGCGCAGAAGGACAACGCGGCGCTGCGCGCGGATCTTGAACGCCAGAACCGTTCTCTTACGAGCGGGATGGACGTCGACCCCACTTCGATCACCCAGCAAGAGAACTGGGAGGCCTACGGCCACCAGGAGATCTACGACAAGAACCAGAGCCTGAGCCAGGAAAAGACTGGTCAGGCTGCCGATGGTTGGCGGAAGATCGCTGAGCAACTCCGACAGCTTGGTCCGGAACTGCAGCAGGACGCCGGTTCTGCGATTCAAGGTGGTTGGGAAGGTGAGGCTGCTGACGCGGCCAACCAGTCCTCTGAACCGCTGATTCAGTGGATGTCTGATAGCGGCGACGCTTTTCAGGCTACTGGTAACAAGATTGAGGAAGCTGGGTCTGCTGCTGGGCAGGCCAAGCTGATGGTGCCTGAGCCTGAGGGGCAGCACTACGGGCGCAGCTTTGCGGTGAGCTTGGCCAGTCCTGTTGCTGGTGGGGCCGACGCCGTCGCTCAGATGAAGGAGCGGCAGCAGGCTGAGCGGGCTGCTCAGGAGACCATGGGGCGTGTTCTGACGCCCACCTACTCCAATGTGGACAGTTCTGTTCCGGCGTTCCGTGGCCTCGACGGGGAGCCTGCGACTCCGCCACCGCCACCGCCTCCTCCACCACCGCCGCCGGTCCACCCGCCGAACGTCGCGCCGCCTCGCACCGGCGGAGGCGACCCCTCGGGCGTCAGCCCCAGCGGCGGGAACATTCCTGGTGGCAGCGGCACCTACGGCGGCACACACGGCGGTGGCCCGGGCGGCAGCGGTATCGGGAGTGGTGTCGGTTCGGGCACTACTCCGGCTGGGACCGGCTCGGCGTGGACGCCGAGTAATCCGAATGGTCCGGGCGGTCAGTACGGCGGGCTGCCTGGTACTCCCGGTATCGGCCGCGGTACGGGTGGTGATCCCACCGGTGGCGGCATGGGATTCATGCCCGGCCCGGGCATGGGGCCGGGTGGCGGCGGTGCTGGTGGAGCTGGCATGGGCCGTGGTCCCGGCGGCGTCGGCGCAGGTGGTGCCGGTGGTGCCGGCGGCGGTAAGCCCGGTGGCATGGGTGCTGGTCGGCTCGGCGCGGGTGCTGGTGCCGGTGCTGGCACTGGTGGTCTCGGTGCCGGTGGTCGTGCTGGTGCTGGGGCGCTCGGCGCAGGCGGTGCTGCTGGCGTTGGTGCTGGTGGCGGAGCCGCTGGTGCTGCTGGTGGTGCGGGTGCCGGCGGTCGTGGCGGCATGGGCGCTGGTGGTGCTGCTGGTGGTGCTGGTCGTGGCGGCGGGCAGGGCAGTGAGGACCAGGAGCACGATCGGCCCAGCTGGCTCGAAGAGCAGGACGACGTCTGGCTCGATGACATGCCCAAGACCGCGCCGCCTGTTTTCGGCGCCTGATCAAACCGTTCGTGAGTGGCGGTGGTCGTAACGACCGCCATCGCCGCTCGCGGGAACTTCTGGGGGAGGACGCGTGGCCCTCGTCGGCCGCTGGCAACTGCATCCGCTGCACCTGTACTTGGTGCGCCGGTACCTCGAACTCGACGACCTGACGCTGCCGCTGGAAGGGCAGGCCTACGGCCGCACCCTCCAGCAGCTCGGCGAGGTGGCGCAGCGCGAAGCGCCCACCATGGAGACGCTGGGCATCCTCGTCAACAACGAGGTCGAGCCGGGCTTGGCGCAGGCGCTGAAGGTGCTCACCAAGCCGTACCTGTGGGTCGACTCGCTGTGGTTCCCGAACTTCGAGAGCGATCACACCTGGCGCACGGTCGCCGCGATCACCGAAGGTCAGCGCGTCGTGCTCGGCGTGCAGGGGCCGGGCGAGACCGAGCGCTACGGTGGTCCGCTGATCGTTGAGGTGCACGACAAAGCGCCGTTGCCGCAGGTTCTGCTGCCCACGTTCCCGCCCGCGCCGCCCGGAAACCGGGGTGTGGTCCGGGTGCCGGTGGACTCGTTCCGCCCGCAGGCGCCGGCCGAGGAAACGCCGGACAGCCTGATGCAGGAGGTCACGGAGTCGCGCGGCAGCAGCGGTGACCGGCAGGTCGCGGCCTACCAGGAGATCGGGCAGGCCGAGCACGTGCGCGGTGGGCAGATCGCGGCCAACATGCGCGACCAGCACGGGCGCGTGCGCCGGTCGGAAGTGCTGCGCTGGTTCGACAATGCAGAACCCGACGGCCGCTACCTCGACTACCGCGAACGCGGCTCGTCCGGCGAACAGCTCTGCGTGCTCGCGCCCGCGGACGCCCGGGCGATCGGCACGAAGATCGACCAGCTGATCGCTTCGGCGCGAGGCGGCAAGTAGTCCGCTGTGCGGACGCTCACAGTGCACAGTGGATCGTGAAAGTCCCAGCACAGCAGGTAATATTCCGGCTGCTGGGACAACACGGGGGTGCAGGTGGCGCAGCAGCATCGCGCGGAAAGCGCAGCCGCACACGGACGGCGGTTCGAGCACCTGATCGACGAGCACGCCCAAGTCCTCCACCTGCTCGACGACGCGGCTGCGCTGCGCGGCCTGGCGCGGCGGGTCCGGCGACCCCCGCGTGACGACCGAGCGGCGCCGAGAATGCGCTCCCGCCTCCACGAAACCGGCCTGACCCAACGCGAGTACGACGTCCTCCGCCACGCAGCAGCGGGCCGAACCAACCCGGAGATCGCCGAACAACTCGGCCTGACCCGCCACACGGTGACGGGCTACCTCCGCAACGCGATGCGAAAGCTCAACGCCCGCAACAGGATCGAACTCATCACCAAAGCGGCCAAGTCCGGCCTGCTCTGAACCCGTGAGCACTTCGGGCTGCTATGGCGACCCGAAGTGCTCACGGTGTCACTGCGGCGACTGCGGTGACTTCGAGGAGGGCTCCGGGGACGCCGAGGCCGGCGACTCGCATGGCGAAGACCAGTGGGGCGGCGCCGTCGAGTTCTTCCGCTGCGACGGGGTAGGCGGCGCTGATGTCGGCATCCTCGACCAGGGCGATGTTGAGCTGCACCAGGTCGTGGACGGTGGCATCCGCTGCGGCCAGGGCCGTCTTGACGTTCCGCATGACCTGGCGGGTCTGCGCTGCGACGTCGCCCTCGCCGACCAGCCGCCCGTCGCCGGTGACGGCGTTCTGGCCGCCCACGTAGATGGTGGTCGCCCCTGGCGGGACCACGGCGACGTGGGTGAAGGCGGGGGAGTTGACGAGCCCTTCGGGGCGCAGCAGCGAAATCCGGTCCATGGCGCGGAGCTTGGCACACGCCCCCGACATTCCGGGCGCGATGCCCAGTACCCGGATGCGTCCACCGTCGCCCCCCTCATCTGTGGGGACAGCTCTGCGAGCTGCGTCTCACTCACCCGTTCGTGGAGGCGCACGCAGCGGAGTTCTTGCAGTTCAGAGTGTTTTGGATGGGTGCAGGTGGTGGTTGCGCGGCGAAACTGATGGAGAGGGTGGGGGCATGAACAAGACTTCGAACCTGGCGCTGATCATCGTCGTCGGAGTGGTCGCCGTCGGCCTGCTCCTCCTCGCAGTGACCATGCAGTGACTCCACCGGCCGCGGTCACCCCGGGACTGCAAACCTGCCTGTGGCCTGAATCTTTCGCATGATGTCCATTGGGCCACTCGTTGGCGGACGTCCGCTGTCGCACGATTGCCGTGAAAGGCGAACGAAGCGACCGGAGGGGGCCCCGATGTGGACGTTTTGCTGCTAGAAGCCGCTGTGGCATTCGCGCTGGCGACGTACGCGGTCCGCTGGGGCCGCCGCGGCCGGTGTTGACGGGTCGTGAGTGCGTAGCAGTGTTCGAACACTGCTAACCAACGCGATCGAATATGCCGGCGCCCGGCTCGTCGCGCACGTCCTCGGAATCCTCGTGCGCACGCTCCAGCTCGGGC
>NZ_JBSFBZ010000103.1:0-13865 GCF_053593195.1 Saccharopolyspora sp. NPDC002376 | reverse complement strand
TGGCCTGGTCACACTGGCGCCGACAACGCCAACTCCAAGCCCGAACCAGCCACTACCGAAAACGCGGCTACCCCTGAACTGCCGTTGCAGTACTAGGCTCGCCGCCGATGGGAATGCTCATCCATCGGGTTCTATCAGAGGCTCATACCCGCGTCACAGGCCTGCTGCAGGCCGGCACCGGCTCCATCCGAGGCGAAGTCGATCAGTGTTCGGGTGCCCGGCGGGCAGCCAGGTTCTCGAACACGAGGAGCCCTCATGCGGATCTCCACCTGGAACCGTGGCATCGCGATCACCGGAAGCTGTGCCGCGCTGGTAATGGCGATCGGCGCGCCGATCGCGTCCGCGCAGCGGGCTCCGGCACCGACGCCGGTAGCCCCGATCACGCTGAGTTCCGAGGAATCCGCGCAGGTGTGCAACGAGATGGTTCCCAAGCTGCAGAACGCGCCGATCACCCCGTCCAGCGCTCCGCCAAGCTCAGGCGACGGTCAGTCGGGTGTTGATGATCGCAGCGGCGGGTAGGACGTGGTCATGGCCAAGGACAAGAAGACCAGCAAGATCGTGACTGATCCAGACCAAGCTCTTGCCCGGGCGCGGGCAGCCGCCGAACAGATCAAACCGAAGGATGAGGCACTGTACTGGGCGACGATGGCTCAAGCCCTTCTCTTGAGCGAGATGCGCGACATGATTCGCGAGACGCGCACTCACCAAGGTGGGAGTGTGGAACTACCCGAACAAGCACCGCCACGGGAAACAGCCAAGGTCACCGTCGTCGAGAAGTAGCACGGCGTGGCGTGGTGTCGCTGAGGTGCCCAGCTGCTGCGGCGCCGACATACAAATCGTCTGTGCTTCCAAGGTGGTGCGACCAACGGTGCACCTCGGATCGGATCACCGGTTCCCGACGTAATCTCGTGCCTCAATATCGTCCTGGCACCCGTACGGATCACGGCGTTCGAGGCCGGCGAAGAATCGCAACATCCAGCCTGGCCCGCCATCCGTTCACTCTGGCCGCAATGCCGCAGCACGCATCGCGAGCGCGCCGTCAGAAGGCCGTCGGTCCTGAGTTTGAGCGCCAACCAACCGTTCCTGCAACGACGCTCCTAGACAGCACTGCCAGGGCATCGGCTCTGGCAGTGCACCCACTCGATTGTGCTTGGCTTTTGCTGGTTCTCTCAGCAGAGTCATCACCGCCCGACTGCCTTGGCACCCGCACCGTGATCACGTGGGCGCGTCGGCATCGCTGGTCGACAGTGGATCCAACAAAGGTCAACGGTCGCCCCACTAATGGGAGCCACGAAGCCGAGCCAGTCTCCTTGAGCCCCGACCTCGCTTACCAGCACTGGTCGTTTCAGCTGCCCGGGCTGCCGGGATGGCGTCCTCGGGCGGGAACGTCTCCTCGGCCGGCCGAACGCCTTCACCAGTCGATGCTCCGGCTTCTTCGGCGGTTTGTTCCCCGCTGAGCGGACGTTCCTCTGGTTCCTTCGACGAACGCAACACACGGTAAGCGACGTACGCCATGGCAGCCGCTGCTGCGCTCCCTGCTGCCACCATGCCCGTGCGCCGCAAAAGCACCATCCTCCGCGCGCGGGCCTTCGACCGGCGGGTAGACCTGCGCTTGCCATGACGCCTCGACGCACGAGCTCCGAACACGTCCTGGACGACCTTGCGAACGAGGCGCAATGCGATCTTGGCCATGCCCCAGAAGTGCACCAAATAACCGAGGAGCGTGGCCAGATAGGCCTTGATCTTTATCATGTCTCGAGCTCCCAATCACCGATGTCACCACATGCACTAGCGGTTACAGTCCATTCTCCAGGCGCAGGTAGCGGGACGCCATTCGCGAGACGGTTGATCGCCACGTCTGTCAGCGAAATAAAGTCACTCGTACGAACTGATTATGAGCCCATGTTCCACCCTTCAAACATCGCTCAATCTGGCGAGGCGTGATCAAGCGTTCAGGCAAGTCCGAAACCGGAGTTGCAGCCGCCCCGGCGAGGACGTACGCCAGCCCCACCCGCGGTGTCTCAGCCGCGCTGCGTTGCTGCGCGAAACGCCGCCACAACGGCACTTACGATCAGCACCAACAGGAGGACCACGACCAGCACCACCAACAGGACGGGCAACAAGATCATCCCGGCCACCAAGATGAACTTGGCCTGCCAGCTCATACCGGCTAATGCACCCTTGATCGCTTCCCAGACCGGACTCTTCCCGAGGAGCGCTGCCCGCACTGCCCGAAGCGCAGCCTGGGGCACGGCCCCGGACTTGTCTGCGCTCTCGGCAAGTTTGCCCACCACTCTCTCGATCTTCTTCGAGATGAGCCGTGTGCAAGATTCCAGCGCGGCGTAGGCGAGTTGCCACAGACTGAATTCCAGCCGCTCCAAGGCGGCCGCCATGCTTCCGTCAAACCCAGCGGGCGCGCTGCTGTGATCGGCCACATTTCCTCCGGTCGACTCTGCCGACGCACGCGTCGCGAACCCGTGAGCCAGCCCAGAAGACGCGAAAGTCACCTCAGAAAGTTTCGTTCTTCGCCTCGGAGGCGCATTTACCTCTTTCACATTAACTCCGGTTTCCAGAGTCGATTCCGACTCGGCTTTCCCAATTGAACCAGAGGCGCCATCTGATCATTTCTGTTTTCTACCTAGAAATTTCTTCCGCTTTCCGTGTTTCTCGTCTGCTCTAGCCGAGCCTCTTCCGCGATCGGGACGACGCCTAGAAACGCCTCTCGCTTTCTTAGCGCGCCCAGAGCGTCCGAGCCTTCGTTCACGCACCACAGCCGGCACCGCCTGTGAAATCTTTCCGACGGTGCCCGTGAGCGTTGCTGACAATGCCCGAAGCTGTTGGAATGCTTTGCGACCGAGGCGACCCAAGACAGGCTTCGCCACGCTCCACCAGCCCAGCAAGACCCTGGCGAGGTTCGCCAGCGCCACCTTGATCCGAATCATGGTCATCACCGAGCCTTCAGTTTCCACTGGTTACCCGGGAGCGCTCGAACGGAAGCGCCGGACACCCGAGTCCGAACTCGCCCGAACCGCCGCGGCACACTCGCAGCTGCACCGCCTGGGTAGTCCTCGGATGGACTCGATCAAACCGGCGGTCGGGCGCACTCCTTACCAGCAGAGCTCCGGACGGGTCCGTAAATCGATTGCCAAGCGACAATCGATTGTCGCCTTCTGACATCGTAGTCATCGGTACGCAACAGCAGTATCATACGTGACCTCCCAACGACTCCAACGTTTTTCACAGCCGAGAGAACCACCTCCAGGAAGCTGTTCAACCTAGGACAAGTGTGCAGTAACAAATATCTTCAGGTGTAGGGCGAGCGCGTCGTGGGTAGGCATGAAGCGACTTCGCAAGCTGCCCGGTTGAGCTACCGGGACTTTGTCGGAGAAGTGCCAGGGCACGAAGCCCCGGCGTCTGGTTTCTTCTGCAAAGGCGAGCGGGTCCCCAGCAGCCGCACCAAGGGAGCATCACATGGGCACGGGCGACAAGGCCAAGCACAAGGCCGAAGAACTCATCGGCAAGGCGAAAGAGAAGCTGGGTCAAGCAACCGGCGACGAGAAGAAAGAAGCCGAGGGCAAGAGCGAACAAACCAAGAGCACGCTAAAACAGGCGGCAGACAAGGTAAAAGACGCCGCCACAGGGCACGGGCGGAAGAAACCCGACCGAGACGGATAGTTACATGTTCACGGGCCGCCCACCCCACTGGTATGCGGCCCGTTCCGCCATGTCCACAGCCGACGCACTGTTAGACGACGCAAACGATCTGCGGGACGCACGGCGACTTCAGCACAACATCACGGTCACCAGGGTCTGAGACTCACTGCTGACCGGAGATAGTGATCATCAGTGGTCGTCCCGCGGCAGCAGGGGGCCGAGCGGACCGAGGTCCAGGTTGAGATCATCGGTGGAGAATCCGAAGCGATCGCGCAGTTCCGTCATCGCCTCTTCCAGCTTCATGAGGGCGAGACCCAGCTCTTCAACTTGGTCTTCGTCGAGCGTTCCTTGGTCGACTCTGCGCAGTGCCTGGCGTTCCATGAGCTGGCGCAGCAGCTCAACGATGGTCAACACGAGCCGGACCAGATCGCGCTGGACTGACTCCGCATCGGTTTCGATGCGGTGCTGCAGTCTTCCCGACCGGCCGACTCGCTGCTCTCCAGGCGGTTCACTCATCGCTGCTCCGTTCCCAGGAGTCGACGCTCATCGTGCTCTCCTGGATCGATGTGATGATGGCCCGCAACGAGACCCGCACCAGGTCGACTCCAGCCAAGGAGATGGTGACGTCTCCGGTGAGAACCACTCCGCCAGCCAACAGCCGATCGAGCAGGTCGACGAGCGCGATCTCACGAGTGTCCCGAACAGTTCGCGTGCTGACGGCGTGTCCTGTGGTCATCGCCGCGCTCACAGTCGTTCCGTGGATATCACCGCGAACGAGTACGGCGCCCAAGGTCCCGTGAGTTCGATCTGCAGGAAGCTTCCGCTCGCGATGCCGTCGATCGCGGAGGTGAACTCCCCGGTCCGCGAGTCGTCCACCAGATAGGCACCGTTGAGCACCATCAAGCCCCGGTAAGCCGCAAGGTCGCGATTCTGCGGCGGGTGCACGCGGTTCGCATGAGCGAGCTTGCTCAAAGCATCGTGAATCTCGCTCGCTTGCTCCACCGCTTCATGCTCTGCCGCGGCCTGCCCCTTTCTCTGCTCTCGGATCTTGCGAAGGTAAGCCTGTCCTGGGCTCTCGCCCGTACCAGCCTCCGACTCAGCAGGTGCCTCGGACGTGCTCTTGCTGAGGTCTGCGTATACTTTGACGCCCCACTCCGTACGGCCGGTTATCAGCTCCAGGACGTCAAGGAACACGGGCGCTTGTTCCGCTAGTGCAGCCTGGACCCGATCATCGTTGTAGTAGACCGTGGCCAACGCCAGTGGCGCGACAGTCGAGGTGGCAGCTGCCGCGTCGACGACGCGGTTGTGCTCACGCACTGTTCTTTCCAGCCACCGCATGTCTTCCAGGTTCTTCCGCAGTCCTTGCTCACCGAACTCGTCAACGGTCACCGTGCTGACCAGCGCTGCGAGTTCGCCAGAGGTAACCAACCGAACCTCCGCCCCGGCGATCCCGGCTACGCCGTGCTGCAAGTCGGCGTCCTTCCGCGAGATCGCGTAAACGTAGGACAGCGTTTCAGTCACGGTCCTGCTCCTCAGCGGTGCGTCGAGGAGGTGCGCTTCGACGGCGCTCACGGCGTTGTTCGTCCTCGCCTTGCTCTATCGCGCCCTGTGATGTGCCGCGTTCGGATTCGAGTTCACGCACCTGGGACCGCAACTGCCGGTTCTCTTCGGCCAGATCGCGGTGGCCGGACGACAGGGTGGGGTCGTGCTCCCACCAATCGATCCCCATCTCGCGGGCGCGTTCCACCGAGGCGACCACGAGCCGAAGTTTGATGGTCAGCAGTTCAATGTCGAGCAGGTTCACCTGGATATCGCCGGCGATGACGATTCCCTTGTCCAAGACGCGTTCGAGGATGTCTGCGAGGTTCGCGGATTCCTGCCTGGCAGGTGGCGCCGCCCGCTGTCCGTACCAGGCGGGTGCCCGTGCCCCGCCACCTCTGACCTCCGGTGCGGTCATCCGCTCCTCGCCATCGTGCGCGTTCATCTTTCGTTGCCCCGTCCCCTGGGATAGCGATCGACCCTGCGGTAGGAAAGGAGATCACCGTCTTGGTCCAGTTCCGCCTCGTACACCGCCAGAATGTCCGCCGAGTCCGGAACCCGGTGACTCTCGACCACCTCGACACTGACAAGCCAGCCATTTTCTACGCGCTCGAGGGACGTGACACCCTCTGGCTGCCTGCCCGTCAGTTCATGGACTTGGCGGACGGCCAGCTGCGCGGCCTGGGCAGCCTTGAGCGAACGCCTCCCATCGTCGCTGCCTCGCCTATCCTCTTCAGCTTCGGGTTCCGGACGCGCTCGCTGTGGATTGCGGTCCTTCTCCGTAGAACGGTCGCGTGGGGCCACAGACTTCGATCCCGTTTGTTGCGGTCGGCTTCGCCGCCGGCGATCAGCTGGTGGCTCGCGATCTCTGGCGTCGTCGCCCCGCGCGGTGGCCACCGGATTCACATCTCCCCGGCTTCACGGCGGCGTTGCGCTTCGAACAGTCTGGCCAACAGGTCTGCGTGCAGCTCGTCACGCTGTTGATCGGTCAGCTCACCGGCCGCATGTGCGTCATCGACGTCGGCTATCTGGCGTTGGATCAGGGCGGGATCGTAGTACTGCCGCTCCGCGTGCTGCTTAATCTGTTCGGCCACCCACGCGGCACCTCGGACCGGTGCCAGCGGAAGCGTGAGCAGTCCGGTAATGAGCCCCATGTCAGGTCTCCGGCAAGAAGTCGTAAGGAGCGAGAGGCCCGATCAAACGCAAGTTGATCCGCCCATCCCACTGCCATCCAAGATCATCCACTGCTTGCTCGAACTGCGCTGCCACCTCACGATCAACGAGGAACGCGACGTGCATGGCGTCGTCCTCACCCGCGACCGCATGTGGAACGGAAGCAACGAAGGACTTCTCGAGAGAGCTGATCAGTGTCTCGGTGTCAGCTTCACGTTTTCCAACCACCGCATTGTTGACCAGCTCGCCGAGCCTCAAGCGCTCGGTGTAGCCTGCGTCCTCGGGCATACCTTGAAGTACATCGCGCAGTTCCTGGATCTCTGGATCCTCGGACACGATTTCACGGAGGTGCGCGTTGTTCGCGTACCGACCGCGAACGGTGAACTGCACCAAGCCGGCGAGTTCGGCGAGCATTGCCTCGAAATGATCGTCGTGGGGTGCCAGGAGCTCGTCGACAACAGCCTCCATGGTGCTTACGACTGATCCGAAACGCATCGGTATCACAGTCGCTTCCGCCGCAAGAATGTCAAGTACCCGTTCATGCGCGAGCAAGTCCTCGCGTGTTCCGAGTGGACGAGCGAGTTGTACCTCGCTGACCAGAGCGGAGAGCTTGCCGTACGAGGCCAGGTTTACCTCTTCCTTGCCATCGCCGACCGAGGGCAGGTCGTCCGGGAGCTTCTCCCGGTGGTCGAGGATCCCGTACACATACACGCCGCGATCAGTGTTTTCTCGCTGTCCTGATTGGACGTGGCCGCCTCGTTCTGCGTGTGTGGCCATCATTCATGCTCCCGGCTGTGCGTTTCCCGGCGCCGTGCGGGTTGTTTCTCCCTCTTGTCTTCCCTGTCCGCACCGCGGAACTCGTCGAACTTGTCCTTGGCCGCGTCGATCATCCCCTTGGTCTTGCCTTTTGCGCCGCCCTCTGTCATGCCCTGCATCAGCTCTGGAAGGTCCTTGCCGCCCTTCTGATCCAGGTCCAGCCTGTTGGTGGCTTCAGCGAAGCGGAGGTAAGTGTCCACACTGGCCACGACGACGCGCGCATCGATCGTGAGTATCTCGATTCCCACGAGCGAGACCCGCACGAACACGTCAATGACCAGGCCCTTGTCGAGGATGAGCTCGACTACATCCGCCAGGGTGCCTCCAGTTCCCCGCTGAACCGGGGAACCACCGCCGCCTTGCATGCTTGCGACGGTCATGCGATCACCTTCTCCGGCTGGATGTCACGGGTTCCCCGCGACGCCGTCCGTGTTCTTCTTCCGCCTCATCTTCGCCGTAGCCCTCGTCGCCGTACTCGCCTTCTTCCTCGTAACCTTCGCCTTCCTCGGCTTCGGACTCCTCATCGGCTTCGCCGTAGTCCTCGTGCCGCTCGGCCTCGCCTTCCTCGCCGTACTCTTCCTCTTCGCCTTCCTCTTCAGCTTCGCCGCGCTCGCCTTCGTATTCCTCCTCTTCCTCTTCGGGGCCGTATCCTTCTTCTTCCTCGCGCATGGCGTCCTCGTGGGTCTTGACGACCTCCCGATCGCGGATCTCGCCACGCCACCCTTCGATCTCGTCCTGCTCCAAGATCGTCCGCGTCATCATGTGCCGTTTGATGTACTTGAAATCCGCTCGCACGCGACGTCCTTGCGCACGCCACATGTACGCGGTCTTCTCGAAGAATCCTTGCGGGTAGTACTCGATGACAAGCAGGATCCTGGTCATGTTCGGCTCGAGCTCGTGGAACGTGACCGATCCATCCGCGGTCCCCTTCGCGCCTTTCGAAGTCCAGATGATCCTTTCATCCGGCACCTGTTCGACGATAGTGGCTTCCCAGCTTCGCTTCGACAGGAAGATCTGCGCTTTCCAATTGATCTTCTCGTCGGACTCCTGGTCCACACTGAGAACTTTCTTCGTCATGCTCGGAAAATCTTCGAATCTGGTCCACTGGTCATACACGACGCGAAGAGGCAATCCCACATCGTTGTGCTCGATGATGTTGACAACCTTGGACTTCCCCTTCTTCCCCCCTTTTCCGCCGCCCATGCCAAGTGCCTCTTTGGCCTTTTCTTTTACGCCCGTCAGACCGGCCTTCAGTGCCGACTTGACTGGGGATCCTCCCTCAGCCAACTCCTTACCCCCTGTCACCGCCGCCATCAAGCCGGCACCGCCGTTCTCTGCCGACTCCGTCAGTCTCTCGGTCATGCTCTCGACCTTGTCGCTGAGGAAACCCGTTGCCCGTTCCCCTGCCGCTGCCAACAGTTCCTTGACGCCTGCCTTCAAAGGTTCGAGCGGAATCGCTCTCAACAACCCGCCCGAACCAGCGGCATGTTGATCAACGGATTGTTCTGCCATGGCCATCACCCCAGTCCTCAAGACGACTTCTTAGGAGCGGCTGGCTTGCTGCTGGTCCCTGACTTGCGCTGGCTCGTTGCCCCTGACCTGCTCTGGCTCCCCGCGCCACCGCTTGAACGACCTCGGGCCTCGGTCGAGGACGCAGTCTTGGAATCGTCCTGATCGGAGCTCCTCGGCCTCGGCACGGTTTCCTTCTTCGCAGCGGAACCACCGCGCCGACCACTCGGCTCAGAATGACGCGGGCTCCGAGCCGATGATGAACGTTCAGCCATCCGCCCGCGGGCACCGTCAGCGCTTCGCGGCGATCGTTCCGGCGCCTGCTCTTGCTCCTCTTCCTCGCGCTCCTCGGTTGCGGCTTCATCCGCGCCCAAGTCTTCCTCGGGAGTTTCCTCAGAGGTCCGCTTGCCGAGGCCAGATACTCGCTTACCGAGGCCAGAGGCTTGTTCCCCGACATCGGGAGCCCGCAAACCGGCGGCCCGCTTGGTCAGGTTGTCGCCAATCGAGTCGATCTTGTTCGTCGCTGCCGCAATCGCAGCGGCCTTGGCCGCGTCCATCAAACGCTCACGCGCCTCACCGGCCAACTTCTTCAACTCAGGAGACCCTCCGACCAATTTGCCCCCCTGCGCGAGGAGATCCTTGGGATTGAGCCCAACGTGCCGCCCTGCCATCATCCCGGCGGTCGCGATCGCGAGCTTCATCTTCCGACTGCGCCCCAGGACATAACCGATTGCTACTGCCAACGCGATTTGAGGTCCAGATTTCATGATCAACCCCCTGCGGACGTCTCCGGCAGGCCGGTCGCCCGAAGCGCAAACAACTCGCTCACGCAGCTGAGCACAGCCGAGGTTCGGCACCACTCGCCCGCGTGTTGACCTACCGTCGAGCCGCTACGGCGACTATTTTGAGTGACTACCCTTCCATTAGTGGACCAAAACCCCTTGCTATGAGGCAACTTCGTGATCGAACGCGATTTCCGCGAAAACAAGATCGAGAACCGCGCCAAGGCCGACGAGATCGCTTTTTACTGCTAACATCACGTTGATTTTTCAGTTACATGAATAGCCTTCGAGCTCAGCGCCGTAGCGAGATCAGCTGACCACACCCGCATCTCGAAGCTCCTCTTCGACAATCTCGCTCACCCAGCGCCGTAGTGGCGACACCCGTTCTGTTGCGTGCCGCTCACGGTTATCTCTTCTCCACCTCGGCGTTTGCTGGTCGTCGCTCAGCTCCACAGCCTCTTCGTCCGCTGAGTCCGAATCCACGGTCAGGCCGCTCAGCGCGCACAGCGCGCCTCGGCCGGCCGCCGACGTCGCCGCCAAGCTTCTTGTCTTCGAGTCGCCATATAGAAGGCCCAAGACCACTGCGTCACCGATGTCAGCCGCCGCACGGCTCACTATGGCCAGTCGCAGCGTGTCAGGGCTCGGCGCAAAAGTCATTGCCAACCCAGATAGAACGTCTCGTACGCCGATGCCGCGACAGAGAACCTTCACCCCCGGAGAGGCCTCACCATCCGAGTCAACGAGCCCACAGGCACGTGTGAGGGTCTCTGGACGTAGTACGACGAATGCACCAGCTGCGGCTGTTCCGATGCCGAGCAGGCGTGGAAACCACGTCATGGTGCTACACCCCTTCTCCAAGGATGCCGATGCCCGCCCGGGCATGGACACCTTGATCACTAGCGCCTCACGTGTTGGCGCATAACGAACACCGTGCTCGTCCACCAGTATGCGCCCACCCTCACGAGCGGAAAGGTTCCTCCACCGGCTTCAGCATGGCCTCTTCCCCAGGGGTGGGGCTACGGTGGAATCGCTCGCACAATCCGGCAGCGCCAGGACCTCGGAGGCGGAAAAATCATGTCGAGTACACACCGCACTGAGCATGTCCCTGAGCAACCGCGCGAGCATGAAGACGTTCAAGTTCTGCTCGTCGCCCAGATCAACTTGCCTTGGATGAGGCGAGGCCTGGTCGACGCCGGCGTACTCGTTCACACCCCGAACCTGACCGCGAGCGTCCATGGCGGACTGCGCATGATCGCGAACGTCGTTATGGCCGCGGCGAAGCCCCTTGCTACAGGCCGTCAGGAAGCTGCCTCGCCCGAGGAACGTCCGACGCTGCTGGTTACCTCAGAACGCACCGACAGTTCAAAGGCCGACGCTCGTCAACGACGCAAGCCGCTACCCCAGGAAGACAACCGCTGACCATTCCGGCGGAGTCGCGGGCGTGTGGACTGCACCAACACCAGCGGGCCAGTGCAAGCCAGCGCAGAGCCGCCGCCACAACAGAATCAGGGTATCCACTTGCTGCAAATCCGCAACTCCAGTAACGCAAATTTCTCCATCGCTTCATGTGCGCTCGCCCGAGTTCCACCGCGACTGGCAGTTGCGACCAGCCGAATGACCGAAGGAAAGACCCACGAACTCCAACGAGCAAGGGCGCGAGGGTGGTCCACCCACTTGATTATGACTGGCCTATAGAAAAATCCGGCTCACGATCGTCCATTCAGGACCTGGGAACGAACGAACAGCTCTCAACTTTCCCGCTGGGATGGATGCCATGCTAGGGGGCAATCCGGTGGGGGTGTCGTCGTCGATGGTGAGGATGTTGCCGCCCCGGATCATTCGCCGTGCGCCTAGCCAGGAACGAAGCCGAACCCTGGCTCAACAACAATGAATCTACTGGCTAGTAGAGGTTCCGCCGCCCTCACCCTCGTGCGTTGGAGTCGTCGGCTCCTCGTTCGAACTGCTCGAAATCTCGCGGCGGGCATCGCTCCAGGCCCGCTGTGCATGTCGTTGCGTCTCTGCGGCTTCGGCGAACGTTTCGCCGTGTGCCTGCGCGGCAAGGGCATCAGCAATCCCAGCCAATGCCACCGCGCCGCGCGACCCAGCAAGCGCGAACGCCGTGACCAAATCATCCGGCAGGGCTGCACCGGGGCCCTCTCCACGGGCGGCGCCTGACTCCGCGTCCACTGCGCCCTCCCAAGCTGAGCTTAGTTGCCCTAGAGCATCCAGCAGGTTGCGCCAAACAGTGACCTGCTCAACGTTCGGTTCTGGCGACATGTCGCTCATCGTCTTCGCTCCTCGAATCGCACCTATGCCCGCGTGATCTAGACCCTGTGGCACCCTCGGCGTTTCGCGCACTTCTTGAGGCTTCACGCTCAGCCGCGTGCTCCAGACCGGGCCGATTTACTTGTCAAATTTGGCTCTTCTGCTGGTTCCGTGGGTGTCAGGTTCGTCTGGGGAGGGTGGGTGGGTGTCCGCCGAGGACGAGCATGGCCAGGGCGATGAGTGCTTGGGGGCTGCGGAATCCGAAGGCGATGCGGGTCAGGAGCCGGATTTTGGTGTTGGTGGACTCGATGAGTCCTTGTGAGAGGCCGTGTTCGAGGGCGGCGTCGATGGTGGCGCGGTGTTTGGTGATTTTGCCGGCGAGGTCGATGAAGACGCGGATCTGGCAGCGCCGGGCCCAGCCGACCCATTTGTCGAGGGCTTGTTTGCCTTGCTCGCCTTTGACTTTGAAGACGTGCCGGAGTCCTTCTTTGAGGAGACTGGCGACAGCGGTAACCGGCCCGGTTGTTCACCCAATGCGAGTCAAACCGCCGACCACACAGACCATACACAATCAGCCCTGCCAACCGATAGACCCGCGTATCCCCTCCTGAGTCTTGCGGGCAACACGCATCCCCTGGATCGACTGAAACGTTGCCTCGTCGACCAGCGCGACATGCGCCGGTGCGTTCGACACCACCCAATCCTGCTTATCCATGCGTCCACCCGCCCCACCGGCACGACGAGCAGCGCCAGGTCGGCGGAGGGTGCCGTGCCGGTTCCACACCTGCGCCCCTATGTACCGCGGATTCTCCAAAATCCCCGACACCGTCCGCGTAATCCACGCCCGCCCAGAACGATGCGCATTCCGCTCCCGATCAGCCCCCGACGGACACGCCACCCCACGCTCGTTGAGTTCCCGGGCGATACCGGCCACGCTGCGCCCCGCAGCGCGCTGCTCGAAGATCCACCGCACCCACGGCGCCGTCACCGGATCCGGCTCCAACCGATGCAACCGCCGCCCCCACTTCGCGTGAACACTGTTCGGATGCGGGCCCGCATCCACCAGCCGATACCCATACGGCGGCCGCCCGCCCAGAAAACGGCCCTGCTTACACACCTGGGCACGCATCGCCGCCAGCACCCTGTGCTGGGTCCGCAGCACCTCTTGCCGTGACTGCGAACCGAGTAACAGCATCAACGCCTGATGTGCCGGATCCTCGAGATCCACCGGCCCACCTGCCTCCAGATCAACCCGACCCCATTTCAGCCAGACAAAGGCCAGCCTCCCAAAATCCTCCCAAAAATCGCCAAAATTCGAGACACGACCTTCCAGAGCGATCACTGAAGATCCACAACAGCATGCAAAAAAGCCCGTTGACCTGCACTTACGTGCCGATCAACGGGCTTTTCGCTCCGTCGGGATGGCGGGATTCGAACCCACGACCCCTTGACCCCCAGCTAAGCGCGGGGTCAGCGGCATGCTCAAGCTCATTCTTCGAGGTCGCTGCACAGTCTACTCGGCGAAGTAAAGGAGTCCACGACACTCGCCTCCCCGAACTGCTTGCCCACCCTACTCACGGTACAAGGAGACACGGCCGGCATCGCACCCCGACCACGGACACCACGACCAGATCTCGAGCAACCGACACACGTGAAAGACCGTCAGAGCACAAACAGCCCAACGGCCAAGGCACGCGCCACAGAGCTCCAACACGATCCGACTACTACGGAACCTGCGACTACCCACGAAAGCCAATTTCAGTCAGCACTGATACAACAATTCCAACCAACAGCACCCGCGCGGGGCTGTAACGGGAACGGTGTTTCCGGCGTGGTTGGTTAGTAGGTTTCAGCGGCCGGCCAGCGGTCACTGAAGGTGATGGCGAACGCGTTGATCACGGGTTTCCAGCGGCTCGTCCATCGGGTGCGGCCCGCCCCGGTGGGGTCCAGGCTGCGGGTGACAAGGTACAGGCATTTCATGGCGGCCTGCTCGGTCGGGAAATGCCCGCGTGCCCGTACCGCGCGGCGGTATCGGGAGTTCAAGGATTCGATCGCGTTGGTCGAGCAGATCATTTTCCTGATCTCGATGTCGTAGTCGAGGAAGGGAATGAACTCCTCCCAGCTGTT
>NZ_JBSFBZ010000102.1:0-14255 GCF_053593195.1 Saccharopolyspora sp. NPDC002376 | reverse complement strand
GGGTACGATCCTCGGTGCGGTCAACATGATCACCACCGTGGTCTGCCTGCGGGCGCCCGGCATGACCATGTTCCGGATGTCGATCTTCACCTGGAACATCCTGGTCACCAGCCTGCTGATCCTGATGGCGTTCCCGATCCTGACCGCCGCGCTGCTGGGTCTGCTGGCCGACCGGCAGCTGGGTTCGCACGTCTTCGACCCGGCCAACGGCGGCGTCATCCTCTGGCAGCACCTGTTCTGGTTCTTCGGCCACCCGGAGGTCTACATCGTCGCGCTGCCGTTCTTCGGCATCGTGTCCGAGATCTTCCCGGTGTTCAGCCGCAAGCCGATCTTCGGCTACACCGGCCTGATCTACGCGACCCTGGGCATCGGAGCCCTGTCGATCGTGGTGTGGGCGCACCACATGTACGCGACCGGTGCGGTGCTGCTGCCGTTCTTCGCGTTCACCACGTTCCTGATCGCGATCCCGACCGGTGTGAAGTTCTTCAACTGGATCGGCACCATGTGGAAGGGGCAGCTGACCTTCGAGTCCCCGATGCTGTTCAGCGTCGGCTTCCTGGTCACCTTCCTCTTCGGCGGGCTCACCGGTGTCCTGCTGGCCATGCCGCCGATCGACTTCCACGTCTCGGACACCTACTTCGTGGTCGCGCACTTCCACTACGTGCTCTACGGCACGATCGTGTTCGCCACCTTCGCCGGCATCTACTTCTGGTTCCCGAAGATGACGGGCCGGATGATGGACGAGCGGCTGGCCAAGCTGCACTTCTGGCTGACCTTCATCGGCTTCCACGGCACCTTCCTGGTCCAGCACTGGCTGGGCAACGAGGGCATGCCGCGTCGGTACGCCGACTACCTGGAGTCCGACGGCTTCACCATGCTGAACACGATCTCCACGATCGGCGCGTTCATCCTGGGTGCCTCGATGCTGCCGTTCCTCTACAACGTGTTCCGCAGCTACCGCTACGGCGAGGTCGTGGACGTCGACGACCCGTGGGGCTACGGCAACTCGCTGGAGTGGGCCACCTCGTGCCCGCCGCCGCGGCACAACTTCACCGAGCTGCCCCGGATCCGTTCGGAGCGCCCGGCGTTCGAGCTGCACTACCCGCATATCTCCGAGAGGATTCGGCTCGAGGCGCACTTGAGCCTGACCGGCAAGACCATCGCCCACAAGCACGAGGGCGGCGGCACCGCTACTGCGGTGATCGACAAGCCGGTCACCGGGGAAGAGTCCGGTAAGGACGACTCCGAGAAGTGATTTGGGCGCTAGCCCCGCACAGCGCACCTGTGCCAGGGTGGGGCTAGCTCGACGAAGAGCCCCGGCGGGCCACGCTCGCCGGGGCTCTTCGCTTGCCAGGGTCTTGAGAGAGGAAGAACCGCTGCCGTGAGTGCCGCGAATGCGACCACCGTGCTGATCACCGTGACCGGGAAGGACAAGCCTGGCGTCACCTCCGTGCTGTTCGCCGCGCTGACCCGGCACGGCGTGGACATCGTCGACGTCGAGCAGGTGGTGATCCGAGGTCGTCTGGTGCTCGGCGTCCTGGTGTCCACCGAGCACGACCCGGAGCAGCTGCAGGAGGCGGTGGAGCAGGCGATGGCCACCGTCGACATGACCGTCGACGTGGCGATCGGCGCCGAGGACGGCGACGCGAGCAAGCTCGCCTCCAGCCACGTCGTGGTGGTGCTCGGGCAGCCGGTGACCGCGCGCAACTTCAGCGAGGTGGCCCGCGGCCTGGCCGAGATCGGGGTCAACATCGACTCCATCCGACGCGTTGCCGACTACCCGGTGACCGGGATCGAGCTGCAGGTCAGCGCACCGGAATCGGAGGACGACACGGAGCTGACGCAGGCGATGTCCGACATCGCCGCGCGCGCCGGTGTCGACCTGGCGGTGGAGCGCACCGGGCTGTCGCGGCGGGCCAAGCGGCTGGTGGTCTTCGACGTCGACTCCACGCTCATCCAGGGCGAGGTCATCGAGATGCTGGCCGCGCGCGCCGGCTGCGAGGACCAGGTCCGCGAGGTCACCGAGCGGGCCATGCGCGGCGAGCTGGACTTCGCCGAATCGTTGCGGCAGCGGGTCGCCGTGCTGGAAGGCCTGCCCGCGTCGGTGCTGGACGACGTCGCCGCGGAGCTGGAGCTCACCGCCGGCGCGCGCACCACGATCCGCACCCTGCGGCGGCTGGGCTTCCACACCGGTGTGGTGTCGGGCGGCTTCACCCAGATCATCGACCAGCTGGTGGACGAGCTCGGGCTGGACTTCAGCGCCGCGAACGAGCTGGAGATCGTGGACGGCAAGCTGACCGGCCGCGTGATCGGCGAGATCGTCGACCGGCCGGGCAAGGCCCAGGCGCTGCGGCGCTTCGCCGAGTCCTTCGGCGTCCCGGCCGCGCAGTGCGTGGCCGTCGGCGACGGGGCCAACGACATCGACATGCTCTCGGCGGCCGGTCTGGGCGTGGCGTTCAACGCCAAGCCCGCGCTGCGCGAGGTGGCCGACACCGCGCTGTCGCACCCGTTCCTGGACGCCGTGCTGTTCGTGCTGGGCGTCACCCGCGCCGAGATCGAGTCGGCCGACGCCGAGGACGGGGTGCTGCGCCGGGTGCCGCTGGAGTCGTGATGCAGCCGGGGAATAACGGTGGTCCGGAAACGGCTGATCGAGGTGTGCTGGACACCGCCTTCGACGTGCTGGACCCGCTGATCACCCGCTACGCCTCCTGGCTGGCCCTCCCGGGCGCGGCCACTGCGGACACCTCGGACGAGGACCCGGAGAACGTCGTGCTGATGCCGATGGTCCTGCGGATCGAGCGTCGAGACCCGCCGGACCGCACCGCGCTGCTGGAGGCGGCGGCTGCGGCGGCGCTGGCGGTGTGCCTGGACGAGCGCTGCAAGCCGGGTGGGGAGTGGCACGAGGCCATGAGCACCTGGATCGCCGGACGGATCCGGAAGGTGTCGCGGCGGGCGCGCGGCGTGCACTGGGAAGCGGTGCAGTCGCTGCCCGGCCGCACCTTCAAGGTCGGCAACGCCGAGGTCCGCGCGTTCCTGCCGATGCGGGTCGCGGACATGCCGAAGGAGCTCAGCCGCCTGCAGATCTCCGGCAGCGAGCTGGACTCCGACGAACCGGGCCCGCTGCCGCCGAGCGCCCCGGTGCTGTGGCTGAACCCGGACGTCCCGATGAGCGCGGGCAAGTCGGCCGCGCAGGTCGGCCACGCGACGATGATCCTGGCGTCCCTGCTCCACGGCGAAGGCATGAACGCGGAGCTGGAGCGCTGGGCAGCGGACGGCTTCCGCTGCTCGGTTCGCCAAGCCGACGCCGACACCTGGTCCGGCCTCCACCCCGGCGACAACCCGGAGAAGGCCTGGCGAGAATCCCGCGTGGGCATGGTCCGAGACGCAGGCTTCACCGAAGTCGACCCCGGCACGGTCACAGTCCTCGCCCAGTGGCGCTGAGCCGAAGGCGGGCGGTGACACCGCCTGCCTTCGCGCGACGGCGGTGCGGTTGGACGTTGCCCAGCTGCTGTGAGTGGTGATGGTCGTAAGGACCGCCTGTCCTGTTTCAGGACCTGTCTGACAGTTGATGTCTCAGGTCCTCACGGACACCGGTGACCAGCGGCTTTGGCGCGCCTTGTGTGACGAAAATTGAACGCGGTGTGGTTGTGGCGATCATGCGGCGGTGGGCAGGGCAGGGTTTGAGATCGATCCCGAGTTCGTCGCCGCGGTCGTGAGGGCCGCTGAGGGCGAGAAGATCAACGTGGCCGGGTTCTGCCGGGGGAGACGGGAACGGGCCCAGACATAGGCCGAGCCCGAGAATGTTTTGCAATCTTTCGATTGCTAGGTCTTTGGCGGCTTGATCGTCGTCAAGGCCACTGCATCCTCGAGCCGGTCGCCGGGTTTCCCCGGTACCGATCAATATGCCCAGGTCACCGGGGTGCGCGACAGAGGCTAAAGTCCTGGATTCGTCGGCCGCAGGCGCCCGCTGAGAGCACGTCGGCAACATCCTCGCGAAGCTGGACCTGCCACCGGCCGAGGACACCAACCGCCGGGTGCTCGCGGTGCTGGCCTACCTGCGATCGTGATCAGTCGTCGCCGACGCCTCGGGCTGCTAGGGCTTCGCCGAGGTCGTCTGCGTGGCGGAGGGTTCTGACGAGGAACGGAACCGCGAAGGCCGAGATTGAGCGTTCGGCGCCTCGGGCTCGCTGGGCTTCGCGGACTTGGGTTGCGATCGTCGACAGGGCTGCGACTGCCTGCAGGGTCAGGCCGACGAGGAGGCCGATGCGCTCTGGGTGGACGCCGAGGCGGCGGGTTGGGCGCAGGCCGCGTTCGATCGCGGTGACCAGGTCGTCGACTCGGGTGGTCAGGGTGAACAGGTTCGCCATGCCGAGGGCGGCCAGCAGGCGGAGGCAGACCACTGCTGCGTTGTCGAAGCCGAGCATCCACCACTGCAGCAGGAACACGATCACGAGCAGCGGGATCAGCAGTCGCGAGATCTGCCAGCAGCGGCGCACCGGGATCCGCGCGAGGGCGTAGAGCACGGCCACCGCCAGCACGCAGCCGGTCAGGGCGAGCGGTGAGTTCAGCACGAAGATCACTACCGCGAAGACCAGCAGCGCCAGGAACTTCCAGCCCGCCGCGGCCCGGTGCACCGGGCTGGTGCCCGGTTCGTACAGGCCCAGCGGGTTCATCCGACCAGCTCCCGGTAGTACCGGACCGCCGGGCCGGGTTCGTCGTCGGCGACCACCTTGCCGGACTCCAGCACCACCACGCGGTCGAAGTCGTCCAGCAGGTCCAGGTCGTGGGTGACCAGCACGATCTGCTGGCGTAGTCCGGCCAGAACCTCGGCGAAGTGCCGTTTGTTGCGCAGGTCGAGCAGCGTGGTCGGCTCGTCGCAGACCAGCACGTCCGGGTCCAGCACCAGCATCGAGCACAGCGCCAGCAGCTGCTTCTGCCCGCCGGAGAGCTGGTGCGCCGGGTGCTCGGCGTAACCCGCCAAGCCGTGCTGCGCCAGCACTTCGGCGGCCCGGCTCTGCCGTTCAGCCTTGGACAGGCCCTGCTTGCGCAGCGAGAACGCGACGTCTTCGCCAGCCGTGGGCATCACGATCTGGCTGTCCGGGTGGGTGAAGACGAAGCCGACGCGCCGCCGCACCGCGCGGCCGTTGCGCACCGGGTCGACGCCGTCGACCAGCACCCGGCCCCGCGTCGGGTGCACCAGGCCGTTGACCATCCGGGCCAGCGTGGACTTGCCGGAGCCGTTCGCTCCCACGAACGCGACGCGCTGCTCGCTCAGCCGCAGATCCACGCTGTCCAGCACGGTGCGCTCGTCGTAGCTGTGCCCGACGCCCTCGAACTCGATCAACCCACTCGCTCCCACATCGTCGCCACACCCAGCCCGCCGCCGGACGAGAGCGCGGCCAGACCGGTGCGCGGCCCGTCGGCGCGCACCATCCGGCTGAACAGCCGCACCACCAGCACCGCACCGGACGCACCCCACGGGTGGCCGAGCGCGATGGCGCCGCCGTCCGGGCTGACCAGCTGCTCGTCGATCCCCGCGGCGTCCAGGCAAGCCAGCGTCTGCCCGGCGAAAGCCTCGTTGAACTCGACCACTTCCGGGGTGTGCTCCGCCAGCAGGTCCCGCATCGCGGGCGCCGCGCCAAGGCCGAGCCGGTTCGGGTCGATCCCGGAGTTCCGCGAGCCCGCCAGACGCAGGCCGGGCACGCCGAGCCGACGTCGCTGCTCCTCGGTGGTGATCAGCACGGCTGCCGCGCCGTCGTTGATGCCGCAGGAGTTCGCCGCGGTCGCGGTGCCGTCCGGGGTGAACGCGGGCCGGAACCGGGCGAGTCGTTCGGCGGTGAACCCTTCGCGCGGCCGCTCGTCGGCGGTGGCCCCGCTGAGTTGCACCAACTCGGCGTCGAACCGGCCGGCTTCCCGCGCGGCGATGGCGCGCGCGTGACTGCGAGCGGCGAAAGCGTCCTGGCGTTCCCGGGAGATCCCGGCCTCGGCCGCGACCAGGTCGGCTGCGGGGCCCATGTCCGGATCGCCGATCTCGGCCGGTGCGAACGGCGCGCGCTGGTAGAACCGGGGCTGCTCGGTCGCCGAACGCGGGCGCCACGCCCGCCACGGCGCGGTCGACGGGCTTTCCACACCACCGGCGAGGAACCAGTCACCGGCACCGGCGCTGATCAGCGCGGCTGCGGTGGCGATCGCGCTGAGCCCGCTCGCGCACTGCCGGTCGATGGTCATGCCGGGCGTGGTCTCGCCGAGCCCGGCCCGCAGCGCCGCCACCCGCGCCGGGTTGCCGCCGGGACCGAGCACGTTGCCGAGGAGCACATCGTCCACAGTGGTCACACCGGCGTCGTCCAGCACGGCGCGCAGCACCGGGGCGGCGAGCCGGTCGACCGGCAGGTGGCGCAGAACGCCCCCGGCCTCGCCGATCGGCGTCCGCCTCGCCGCGATCACCAC
Source organism: Saccharopolyspora sp. NPDC002376 (assembly GCF_053593195.1). Taxonomy (NCBI): domain Bacteria; kingdom Bacillati; phylum Actinomycetota; class Actinomycetes; order Pseudonocardiales; family Pseudonocardiaceae; genus Saccharopolyspora; species Saccharopolyspora sp. NPDC002376. Next base: position 7,808 of record NZ_JBSFBZ010000102.1, on the reverse strand, counting down.
AGGAGTTCGGTTCACAACGCCTCCGCTGCGAGCGTTCCATCGCGCAGTTGCTCCGAGACCAGTGCGCGCGCCGGTTTGCCGGACGCGGTCCTCGGCAGCGCGCTGATCGTCAACCAGCGCCGGGGTCGCTTGGCGGGTTCCAGCGAATGCCGTGCCCTGGCTCGCAGATCGCGCCGCGATGGGGGATTGACCGGATCGATCTCCACCACCGCGGTGACCAGCTCGCCGAAGCGGGGGTGCGGAGTGGCCGCGACCAGGACATCTTTCACGCCGTCCGCGCCGCGCAGCACCAACTCGACCTCCTCGGCGCCGACCAACCGCGCCCCGGTGTTGATCATCGCGCTGGCTCGGCCGAGGACCTCGAGCGACCCGTCCTCGTGGAAGATCGCGCGATCGCCCACTGCGGACCAACCGTTGTCGGTGCTCGGCGGGATGACGACGCCGTTGTTCAGGTAGCCGTCGAAGGTGAGCTCGGAGCGGACCCGAAGCTCGGTGCCGCGCACCTCGACGTCGACGACGGGGCGCAGGCGGTCGCCGCGTCGCACCGCGATCAGCGAATGCTCGGCGGACCCGTAGTACTCGACGAGCTCGCAGCCCGGCAGGACCTTGGCCAGCCGTTCCTCGAGCTCCTGGTCCACCCGGGCGCCGCCGCAGACCACCAGTCGCAGCGCGCATCCGGATTGGAGCACCGGGTCCCGTTCCAAAGTGGACACGAGTGCGCTGAGCATCGCGGGCACGAGGTGGACGACGGTACTGCGCCTGGCGGCGTTGGCCGCGTCCTGGGCGGACCACTTGTCGAGCAGGTGCACGTCCGTGCCCGCGCGCAGCGCGTGCAGGGCGCCGAAGAGGAACAACGACGAGCTCAGCGGACCCGGGATCAGGACCTGATCGCGCTGTTCCAGGCCCAGGTCCAGTGCGTCGAAACTCCTCAGCCAGGAGCGCCGGGAGCGCACCATCACCTTCGGACGACCGCTGCTGCCCGAGGTGGTCGGCAGGTAGAACTGCGTCGCTTCGCTGCCTTGGTGCGAGTCAACGGCCCGTTCGTCCCGGTTGGTGAGGGTCCGTTCGCTCAGGTCCAGGACCACGTCGACGGCTGCGTCGGCGAGGACGGCGGAGCGTTCGCGTTCGGTCCACGTCGGCTCGAGGACGAGCGTGGCGCAGCCCGCGAGGTCCGCGCCGAGGAAGTGGGTCAAGCGCGTCAGCGCGTCCCCGCCGTCGAGCGCGACGCGCGAGCCCGGGCGCAGCAGCCGCGCAGCGCTGCGAGCCCGGGCGAGCAGCTCAGGCGCGTCGAGCGCGGCGCCGGAGTGCGCGACCCGCGAAGCGGGGGAGCGGCCGAGGATCGGGAGCACGGTCAGCCCTCGGCGGGCGAGGGGCGCGCAGCGCCGGTGAGCGCCGCCGGGACGGCGCGGTGGACCGCGACGGCGACCAGCGAGACGGCGACGAGCTTGACCGCGTCACCCGGGACGAACACCAGCGACTGCGTCGCGGCGGCGCCGAGGTCGCCGATCATCAGGCCCCAGTACGGGATGCCGATCAGGTAGTCCACGGCGACGCCGGCGACGTTGGCGGTGAGCAGCACCAGCAGGCCCGGCTTCGGCGCGCGCTGCACGATCAGGCCGACGACCACCGCCGACAGCACCCAGCCGAGCACGAAACCGCCGCTCGGGCCGATGAACGGGGCGATGCCTCCGCGGCCGCCCGACAGCAGCGGCAGGCCGATCGCGACCAGTGCCAGGAACAGCAGCACCGATGCGCCGCCGCGGCGGGCGCCGAGGATGCTGCCCGCCAGGAGCGGGCCCATGTTCTGCAGCACGATCGGCACCGCAGCGCCGCCGAGGTAGAAGCCCGGGAAGATGCCGAGGACGGCGATGAACGCGGCGAAGACCACAGTCCTGGCAAGGTTCGCGGCGGGCGCGGCTTGGCGCGGTGCGGACACGACGACTCCCTAGCAGTTGATCGACAACATCCACCGGTCAGCGTCGACGTCGGACCGGAGCCTCGGCGCACGCCGCGGCCAACCCGAGCCCACATCCGTCTGCAGTGCTGTGACCAGGTGTTATCACCGATCTGGGCGGCTTCTGCGCGGCCTGATCGGCACGACGGACCCAACCTACCGGGCGACCCCGCGAAAACAGAAAGCCCAACGCCGAGTTGTCGATCACCTACAAGCCCACCAATCACCGGAGGCGAGCTCCGTCACCCGGAGACGTGTCAATTTCGCGAGAAATTGGGCCAGCCCTTCGCCCGACCGCCGCCCCCAAGGGGGCGCTACGCGCCGCTGTCATTCACCCGGGTGAACGTCAATTTCTCGCGAAATTGACCACCAAGACGGCTCAGCTCGAGGTAGTGCTGGTGAGGCGTTGGAGGGCGCCTCGGACGATCTGGGGGTTGTGGGTGGTCCAGAACGGGGGGAGGGATGAGCGGAGGAAGCCGCTGTAGCGGGCTGTGGCCAGGCGGGGGTCCAGGACTGCGATCACGCCGCGGTCGTTCGGCGCACGGAGGAGACGGCCCGCGCCCTGCGCGAGGAGGAGCGCCGCGTGGGTTCCGGCGACCGTGAGGAAGCCGTTGCCGCCGTGTTCGGACACCGCCTTCTGACGCGCAGACGCGAGCGGGTCGTCCGGGCGGGGGAACGGGATCCGGTCCATGATCACCAGTTGCAGTGAATCGCCCGGCACGTCCACGCCCTGCCACAGCGACAGGGTGCCGAACAGCGAGGTCTCCGGATCTTCGGCGAACTGGCGGACCAGCAGCGCCGTCGTGTCATCGCCCTGGCACAGCACCGGGGTTGAGAGGCGTTGCCGCAGTTCCTCGCTGGCCTGCTTCGCTGCTCGCATCGAGGAGAACAGGCCGAGCGTGCGTCCGCCCGCGGCCTGCACCAGCTCGGTCAGTTCGTCCAGGTACTCCGGCGGCAGGCCGTCGCGGCCCGGCGGTGGCAGGTGCTTGGCGATGTAGAGGATGCCGCTGCGCTGGTGTTCGAACGGCGAACCCACGTCCAGCCCGGTCCACTTCAGGCTGCCGGAATCCGACGGCGCCTCCTTGGCGGTGGCCATCCCGTCGACCTGCTGGACCTGCTGCTGGCCCGGCAGACCCCACTGGCGGGCGAGCGTGTCGAACGAGCCGCCGAGCGCCAGCGTCGCCGAGGTCAGGACCGTGGTGCGCTGGCCGAACAGTCGCTCGCGCAGCAGTCCGCCGACGCCGATCGGCGCGATGCGGATGGTCGTCGGGCGGTTCGGATCCGCCGAGATCCACACGACCTCGTGCTGCTTCTCGTCCTCGAACGCCTCGAGCAGCCGGACTGCCGTGTCGTGGACTTCTTCGGTGAGGGCGTGCGCGAGCTTGCGCGCGGTGCTGCCGTCGGTGTCCTCCTTGCGCTCCGGGCCGAGCGCGTTGATGCACGCCCACGCGGCATCCCGCAGCGCGGTCAGGGCACCGCCGAGGTCCTGCGGAAGTTGTTCCAGCCGCCCCGGATTCGTCGCCTGCAGCACGAGGTCCAAACCCTCGGAGGCTTCTTCGAGCCGGTCGGCGGTCTCCTCGCCGATGGCCCGCCCGCAGCGCCGCGCCGCGAGCCGCACCGAGGTCGCGGTCAGTTCGCCGGTCGCCGCCGAGGTCACCCGGTCCACCAGGTCGTGCGCCTCGTCGACCAGCACCACGTCGTGCTCGGGCAGCACCGGGCGGTCGTCGAGGGCGTCGATGGCCAGCAGCGCGTGGTTGGTCACCACGATGTCCGCGCGCCCGGCCTCGGCGCGGGCCCGCTCGGCGAAGCAGTCGATGCCGACCGGGCAGCGGTGCACGCCGAGGCATTCCTTGGCGGTGACCGACACCTGCCGCCACGCCTGGTCGGTGACCCCGGGCACCAGTTCGTCGCGGTCGCCGGTCTCGGTTTCGGTGGACCACTCCTGGACGCGCTTGACCTGCCGCTCCAGCGCGGAGGCGGCGAAGGCGTCGAACAGCGCGCCCTCGTCCGGCTCCTCCGGGGCGTTGCCGTGGATCCGGTTCAGGCACAGGTAGTTGCGGCGGCCCTTGAGGATCGCGAACGTCGGCCGTCGACCCAGCGCATCGGCCAGCGCGCCGGACAGGCGCGGCAGGTCGCGGTCGACCAGCTGGCGCTGCAGCGCGATGGTCGCGGTGGACACGACGACCGTGGTGTTCTCGGCGACGGCGTGCCGGATCGCCGGGACCAGGTAGGCCAGCGACTTGCCGGTGCCGGTCCCGGCCTGCACGGCCAGGTGCTCACCGGAGGTGATGGAGTGCTCGACGGCCTCGGCCATCCGGGCCTGGCCCTCGCGCGGGACGCCGCCGACCGCCTCGATCGCGACGTTCAGCAGCGTCGGCAGGTCCGGGATGTCCTTCTTGGCCTTGGCCGCCGCCAGCGGGAGCACCGGTTCGGCCGGGGCAGGCTTGCCCGCCTTCGCGAGATCGTCAGCGATCTCCGGTGGGAGCACGTCGTCTTCGTCGGGCTCGAACGCAACCGGATCGGACCATCGCGGGACAGAGGTGGGCACCCCTGAACGCTACCGCGCAGCCCTGTCCGCGAACGGCGATCCCCTGGTGAACCGCTGCGTTCTACCGGACGACGGGTTCACCGACGAGGTTGACGCCTGCGGCGTCGAGTTCGGTGAGGGCCGCGTCGACGGTTTCGCGCGCCACGCCTGCCGTCAGCTCCAGGAGGACCGTGGTGTCCAGGCCGTCGCGCACCGCGTCCAGGGCTGTGGCTCGGACGCAGTGGTCGGTGGCGATGCCCACCACGTCGACCCGGCGCACGCCGCGCTCGGCCAGCCAGTCGTGCAGCGGCCGGTCGCGCGGGTCGATCCCCTCGAAGCCCGAGTAGCCGTCGCTGTACTGGCCCTTGGAGAACACAGCCTCCACCGGGCCCACGTCCAGCGCCGGGTGGAACGCCGCGCCGGGCGTGCCCGCGACGCAGTGCCGCGGCCACGTGCGCACGAAGTCCGGCTCATCGCTGAAGTGCGCACCCGGGTCGATGTGGTAGTCGCGGGTCGCCACCACGTGGTCGTGGTCGAACCCGGCGAGGTACTGCGAGATCGCCGCAGCCACCTCGGCGCCGCCCGACACCGCGAGCGCGCCGCCCTCGCAGAAGTCGTTCTGCACGTCCACGATGATCAGTGCTTTGGTCATCCCGGCTCCTCGGATCGCGTCCCCAATTGTGGTCGGTCGTCAGGCGGTGTGGAAGACGGTCGGGATTGCCGGTTCGCCGTTGGAGAGCGTCAGGCCTTCCCAGGGCAGCGTGACCAGCGCGTGCCGCAGTCGCTGGCGGTTGTCCTCCAGCGTGGGCAGGTCCTCGACGCGCTTGCCGTCGCGCATCAGCGGCATCTGCAGGAACCGGTCGTACGGCCCGAGCACCGGCTCGGACGCTCCCGGCGCGATCTGGAAGACGACCTCCTCCACGGCGGTACCGGTCTCCTTGTACCGGCGCACCGCGGCCTTGCGCCCGCCGCGGGACTCCTTGTGCGAGCTGCGCTTGGCGACCGGGCGGCCCTCGACCTCGACCAGCTTGTAGACCATCTCCGCGGTCGGCGCCCCGGAACCGGTGACCAGCGAGGTTCCGACGCCATAACCGTCGACCGGTTCGGCGCGCAGCGCGGCGATCGCGTACTCGTCGAGATCGCCGGAGACGACGATCCGGGTGTTCATGGCGCCCAGCGAATCCAGCTGCTCGCGGGCCTGCCGGGCCAGCACGCCGACATCACCGGAGTCGATGCGCACCGCGCCCAGCTCCAGGCCGGCGACCTCGACCGCCAGCTCGATGCCACGGGTGATGTCGTAGGTGTCCACCAACAGCGTGGTGCCGGTGCCCAGCGCCGCGACCTGCGACTCGAAGGCCTCGCGCTCGGAGTCGTGCAGCAGCGTGAAGGCGTGCGCCGCGGTGCCCGTGGTGGGGATGTCGTAGCGGCGACCGGCCTCCAGGTTCGAGGTGCCGGTGAACCCGGCGAGGTAGGCGACCCGGGCGGCGGCGACCGCGGACTCCTCGTGGGTGCGCCGCGAACCCATCTCGATGATCCGCCGACCGTTGGCGGCCGAGACCATCCGAGTCGCGGCTGCGGCGATCGCGCTGTCGTGGTTGAGGATCGACAGCACCAGCGTCTCCAGCACCACGGCCTCGGCGAACGTGCCGCGCACGGTCAGCAGCGGAGACCCGGGGAAGAACAGCTCGCCCTCCGGGTAGCCGTCGATCTGCCCCTGGAACCGGTAGTCGCGCAGCCACGCCAAGGTCGACTCGCTGACCACCTCGTGCTCGGCGAGCTGAGCCAGCTCCTCCTCGCCGAAGGTGAAGTTCTCGATCGCGTCGAGCATCCGACCGATGCCCCCGGCGACCCCGTACCGGCGCCCGTTCGGCAACCGCCGCGTGAACACCTCGAAGGTGCACGGCCGGTGCGCGGTCCCATCGCGAAGCGCGCTGTCGAGCATCGTCAGCTCGTAGTGGTCCGTAAGCAGCGCAGTGCTGGTGCTCATGGAGCAGAGATTACGTGGTCCCCGATCAACCACAGCAGATCGGCTGAACCCGATCGAGGTGGGCGGGCGCCGAGGTTCCGCTGCTCGCGCCGCCGAGCGAACCAGCCCGAGAACCACAAACAATGTTGTGACGGGGGCGTGCAACGATAGGGGCATGACCTCGCCCGCTGAGATCGAGCGCGCGCAACTCGAAGCGGACGCGCTCGGCACCGAGGACACGCCGTGGGTGACCGTGGTCTGGAACGACCCGGTCAACCTCATGTCCTACGTCACCTACGTGCTGCAGAAGATCTTCGGTTACACCCGGGACCACGCGACGAAGTTGATGTTGGACGTGCACCACAAGGGCAAGGCGGTGGTGTCCTCGGGTTCCAAGGAGAAGGTCGAGGGCGACGTGGCGAAGCTGCACGCCGCCGGCCTGTGGGCGACGATGCAGAAGGATTCCTGAGTGGAAGGCTGGACCCGCAAGAACGGGAATGTGCAGGCCGAGCTGTCGCAGCAGGAGGCCGCGGTCATCCGGGGCCTGGTCGGGCAGATCAAGGACATGCTGACCGCGCGTTCCGCGGAAGCTCCCACCGACGAGCTGGCCGAGCTGACCGGTATCCGCACCGGGCCGACGACGGCGCCCGAGGACCAGGTGCTGGCGCGGCTGCTGCCGGACTTCTACCGCCGCGACCCGATCACCGGGGAGACCGACGAGGAGCAGGTGGACGCGGCCGGCGCGATGCGCTCGCTGCACGAGCCGTCCCTGCTGGAGGCCAAGACCGGAGCGGCGCGACTGGTGCTGGAGACCTGCCCGCCGGACGGCGGCCGGGTGAAGTTGACCGGTGAGCAGGCCGACGGCTGGCTGTCGGCGCTCAACGACGTCCGACTGGCGCTGGGCACCGCGCTGGACGTGGACGAGGACATGCCCGAGGAGCTCCCCGAGGACGACCTGCGCCGCGAGCACCTGGGCGTCTACCAGTGGCTGACCTGGGTCCAGGACAGCCTGGTCACCGCCCTCATGACGTGACGCAATTTCATTGAGGGTTGGCGACCACCCGGCGTTCGCCGCCGGGGCGCGCCGCACCGTCGCGGCTGCCGACTTCAGCAGTCATCCGTCCTCCTCATCGTGAACGGACTCACACTGCGGACGCGAAAGCCCCGCAACAAGGAGTGCGCCCCTTCCTTTACGTCTGGTTAACGTGATGACCTTGGGCCTGCGTGTGGCCCGTGGGACGCAATTTCCATTGAAATCAGACGTCTGATTTCAATGAGGTGATCTCAGTGGAATGGGGAGGGCTGGGGGCCTGAAGGCGATGTGGGCGTGGGGTCCTGGTAGAAGAAGGTCTCACCACAAG
>NZ_JBSFBZ010000101.1:0-14268 GCF_053593195.1 Saccharopolyspora sp. NPDC002376 | reverse complement strand
CGCATCTGCCCACGAACACAGGACTACATCGCCCGCCGACGAGCCGAAGGCCGTACAGACCGCGAAATCCGCCGATCGCTCAAGCGCTACGTCACCCGCGAGCTCTTCCGTGCACTGAACGCCCCCAACGGACTTGACAACACATAGAAGCGTCCTTGACACACCTCAAAGATTAATCAAGGCTTTGGATCAGTTTACTCGAATTTTAACCTTGCTGTTCGCGATCTACTTTTGAATAATGGAGAACTTATTTGCCAATATTGAGTAGGCCTGTTGTGTCTTGCGTGCGTCGGTCCTTCGGATTTTTTTGCTTGGTTTTTCTATTCCTGTTGTCCGGAGGGCTGCCAGCCGTCGCACACGTTAAGGACACCGCGGGTTACTCGACGGTCACCGGTGCGGGCAACAACATCGCCTATGCCCTCAGCCTCGAGTACGAGATCCTCGCCAGGACGGTCAATCTCGGCCCGAAGGCACTGGAAGCAACCGACGACGTCCAGCGGCGGGAGGCGTTGAACGCCGGTGTCGAGAATGTCGAGGCGTACCTCGAAACGCGGGTCATGATCTTCCTGGACGGAGTCGCCTGTGAACCCCACCTCACGGGAACGGGCATCACAACCCGGGACGACAAGCCCTACGCCCAATTGGACCTGGTCTACAGCTGTCCCGGGTCTGCCGGAAACTACCTGCTGAAGTACGACGTCTTCGCGAAGACCGACGCGGTTGCCGAGGGGCATGCGAACCTGGTGGATTACCAGCTCGCTGGACGGTCCGGCCGGACCGTGATGGACGACAGCCATCGGGAATTCTCCGTCGGGGAAGGCTCCGCACTGGCCTCCAGCGCGCGGTTCGGGCTGATGGGAATCGAACACATCCTGTCCGGGTTGGACCACGTGCTCTTCGTCGTCGCATTGATGCTCGGGGCGACGACCGTGCGGAAACTGCTGGCCGTGGTGTCCATGTTCACCGCTGCGCACAGCGTCACGCTGATCGCCGCACTGTTCGGCTGGGTGACCGTGCCAGCGTCCATTGTGGAGCCACTGATCGCGCTGTCGATCGCATTCGTCGCCATCGACAATCTCCTGGGTGCTACTCAGCATCGGCTCCCAGTGGTCTTCGCGTTCGGTCTGCTGCACGGCCTCGGCTTCGCCGGTTCACTGAAGGTCACGGACGACTTCAATTGGAACCTGGTGCTTTCACTGCTGAGCTTCAACATCGGAATCGAGGCAGGGCAGGCTCTTCTGCTGCTCGCCGTCTTCCCCCTGCTCCTGCTCGGGCGGCGGATCCGCTGGTCGGTGCACGTCGTCCGCGGGGCGACCCTCGTGGTCGCAGCGTTCGGTCTCGTTTGGTTCGTAGAAAGGTTCTTCTTCGCATGAAACACGATGCATCACCTCCCGAGCCCCGCGAGGGCATGGGCCGTGATGATCAGCATGGCCGCGTGAAACGCCTGCGCACTGCCCTGTACACCGCGACCGCCGGGCTGACGGCCCTGGTGGTCGCCACGCCGGTGACCACCGCCGTCGCGCAGACGGTCGACCCGGCTAGCGCAGTTGTTTCCGGCACAGTCTTCGAAGACGTCAACGGCAACGACAAATTCGACGCCGGTGACAAACCCCTTGCGGGTGTTAGCGTTTCCGACGGTGTGACCATTTCGGCGACCGACGCGGGTGGCCGCTACACCCTGGAAACCGCGACCGAGCGGCGCAAGACGGAGTCGGTTTTCGTCACCCAGCCTTCCGGCTATTCGGTCGGCGCGGACGAGTTCATGACCCCGCGCTTCTACCGCAACCTCGGTGAGCTGTCCGGCGGCGAAGCCAGAACCGCTGACTTCGGGCTGATCAAGGACCCCAAGTCGGCCGGTAGCCAATTCACCTTCGGCAACATCGCCGACCCGCACGTGAACGCCGAGCTCCCCGACCAGATCCAGGAAATCAACTCCACCCAGCAGGATCTGGGCTTCATCCAGATCAGCGGCGACCTGACCAACAACGCCTCTGACGGCCAGTTCAACCAGTACAAGGCTGCCACAGCGAAGTCCAAGGTTCCGGTCTGGCCGGCCGTCGGCAACCACGAATACGCCTCCGGCAGTGGTTATGCTGACCGGATCAACAACTACCGCAATCACGTGGGACCGGAGTGGTACTCCTTCGACTACGGTGACCGGCATTTCCTCGTGCTGGAGAACAACGGTGCCGCGCCCTTCGAAGAGCAGTTGGAGTGGGCGAAACGTGATCTGGCGCAGAACGTCGGTAAGAAGCGCCTGGTGGTCCTGACGCACCAGCCGATGAACGTGCCTTTCGGCTCGAATGCGATCTACGACCAGTACGGTTCGCTGCTGGAGCAGTACCGCGCCGAGCTGATCCTGGTGGGCCACGAGCACTCCAACGACGTGGAACCCAACAGCGCCTTCGCTGGTACGGCGAAGCACGTTCAGACCAGTTCCAGCTCCTACTCCATCGACAACTCGCCGCGTGGCTTCCGCTACGTGCACATGACGGACGAGTCCTTCGACAACCCGTTCCGCATGTACGGGGCGGAGCAGGACCTGGCCATCACGAGTCCGGCTGACGGGACTTCGGTCCCGCTGGAGGGTTTCCCCGGCATCCAGGTCAACGCCTATGACACCTCGGACGCACCGACCCAGGTGCAATTCCGGGTCGACGGCGGAAACTGGCGCCCGCTGCGGCCCACCGGCGAATTCACCTGGCATTCCGAACTGCAGGGAGACCTTCGCAAGCTCGGTCAGCACACGGTGGAGGTCCGCGCGACCGACGCCGCCGGCAGGTCTTGGAGCAGGTCCTCGACTTACACGCTGACCGGGGACAAGCAGATCGTCCCCACCAAGGGGGCGGACTGGTCCCAGCACCACGGGAACGCGGCCCACACTGGTGTCGCCACCGACACCGTCGATGCCGGTCAGCGGCTGGCCTGGTCCCACCGGACCGAAGGGACCTTCCTCACCGGTTCTCCGGTTATCGTCAACGGTGTCGTCTACGCTGGTACCCGAGACGAAAACGGCGATGGTCACAGCGCCGTCCACGCCGTGGACCAGGCTACCGGAAAGCCACTGTGGACATATCAGGTCCCGTCCTCGGTGCACGGCAGCATCGCAGTCGCTGACGGCTTGGTGTTCGTCCCGACGTTGCGCGGTACGCTCTTCGCCGTCGATGCGAAAACCGGCACACTGCGGTGGCAGCATTCGCCGGAGCCGGCGCCCGAGGGCTTCAACCAGCGCACCTACGGCTACTACGGTGTCACCGTCGCCGACGGCAAGGTGCTGTACCCGTACCAGACCAGGCATGGTGAGGCCAACCGCGGCCTGTTGATCGCCTTGGACGTCCAGACCGGGCAACGGATCTGGGCTTCCCCGATGAACGGTGCCACAATGAGTGACGGCACTCCCGCCGTCGCCGACGGCCGCGTGTACGTGGGCAACCAGACAGCGGACCAGGTCATCGCCTACGACCTGAAAACCGGCCAGAACCTCTGGACCGGAGCCGCAGCGCTGGGTGGTTGGCAGGACGGCATCCCGGCCGCGGCGAACGGGCGGGTCTACATCGGCTCCAACAACGGCGTCATCGCCCGCGACGGAGCAACCGGAAAGACCCTGTGGACTTACCGCAGCCCCCATCCGTCCCTGGTCAACGGCGGCGCCACCCCCGCGGCCCCGACCATCGCCGGCAACGTGATCTACATGGGCTTCCCCAGCGGCGCGGTCACGGCACTGGACGCGGAAACCGGCAAGGTCATTTGGGACCGTCTGCTGCCAGGCAAGAAGTACCGCGGCGGCGTCCACACCTCGCCAGCGCTCAGCGGGGAAACCCTGTTCGTCGGTTCCAACAACGGCAACTTCTACGCGCTCGACTCGCGCACCGGCCAGCCGCGCTGGCAGCACGACATCGGCACGTGGGTCGCGGCCGGACCCGCCGTCAGCGGTAACACCGTCGTGGTCGGTGCCCTGGACGGAAACCTCTACGCCTACACCCCGGGGGGCAAGGCCGCCGAGCAGTGGTCGCAGGTGTCGGGAACCGTGACCAACCAGGAGACCGGTCAACCCGCGGGTGGCGTGACCGTCCAGGTGTTGCGTGCGAGCCAGGTCGTGGGAACGACGACGACGGCGGAAGATGGCACCTACCGCTTGGGCTTGGAACAGGGTGCCGGAACCTACACTGTCCAGGCCGCGGAACTCGGCTTCACCGCAGCGTCGAAGCAGATCGACGTCGCGGGCGGGCAATCCCCGGTCGTCGACCTGGCGCTGGCACCGGTCAACGTGGAGGCCAGCACCGGTAAGCGGCTTGCTGGTGGGCTCGTGGAAGGCGGCCTGCAAGATCTGGTCATCGAGAACAAGAAACTGGCCATGTCCATTTCCAAGGTCTTCAACGACCCGCAGCTGGATCAGTCCACTGTGGGCAAGCCGGTGGACATGGCGCTGACCGGAAAGCCCGACCAGCTGGATTGGATCAACCTGCCGTACGTCAGCACCAACGAGCCGCTGGGCGACAACGCCTGGCAGCAGCGGCAAATCCGGTCCGAGTCTGTGGAGATCGTGGAGAACACCGGCGAGCGGGCGGTGGTGCGCGTGACCGGTACTTCCGCCGAGCACCCGGGACTCAAGGTGGTGACCACCTACACGGCGACCCCGCAGGACGAGTGGATCACCGCCGAGTCGGTGTTCACCAACACCTCCGGCTCGGCCATGCCCGTCTGGGTCGGCGACGCCATGGACTACGACGGTGCCGGCCAACGAAGCGGAGTTGCCGGGCACCCGGTCATCGACACCGGAACGGCCGCCAGCTACCAGCCCACCGGGAGCTGGATCGGTCAGACTGGCACCGACGGTTCCCAGCAGACCTACGGGCTGATTTACACCCCGCAGAGCGGCGAATTCACCGGCTACGGTTTCCGGAACTGGATCATGAGCAAGTTCCGGGTTGAGATCCCGGCGGGTGGTAGCCACACGCTGACCCGCAAGGTCGTCGTGGCCCCGAACGGGGGAACGGAGAACCCGTTCGCGGTCCTGGATCAGCTTGCCAGGTAAGCGATCGTAGTTGCGAATGCAGCAAAGAGGCTGGCGCCGGGGCCATCTCCCGGTGCCAGCCTCGACGGTTCCTGGCGGGTTCTCGTCGAGGTGGAACGCCGTTCGTTAGTACTTCCCGCAGCTGTTGGTACAAGTACACGGAGCCGTTGCAATCAAGATCTTCGGCAGTAGTAGGTGGTGCAGCACGCGGCTCGATTATTCGTCGTTGTTGTTCAAGCGGTGTATCGGTACTCGTTGGTGACGCCGCCGAGGACTCGGGTGCGTAGGACGTGGCGGGTGGGCGAATCCTGTACCGGGGGCGGCTGCTCCTGGGCTTCGGGTGGTAGCTGGTTGCGGCCCCGGTGGGGCGGTGCTTGTTGTAGTGCCGCTTTCCTCGGCTTGAAACACCGCGTCGAAGGCGTCCGTGTATTTGCTGTCGCGGTCCCGGATGAGGAAGCGCAGTGAGTCCATACGCGCGCCGAGGTCGGTGGTGACGTTGCGTGCTTGCTGAGTAGGCCAGGCGTTGGGTGTGTGGTGGTGCCGGTGATGTGCAGGCGCCGTGTTCGATGTCCTGGGAAGGCCTGGGCGTGTAGGCGTTGTAGGCCGATGGTGTCGATGCTCGGGAAGTCGTAGGCGATCAGACCGCTGGCTTGTGCGGACAGGAACTCGCGTCAGGTTGGGCTGCTGCGGCGCGGCGTCGGATCGATTGCGGCTGTGTGCAGGATTTCCCAGGCGGTGGTGGCGGCGATCGGGTGTCCGAGCCGGGCCAGTTCGCCCTGGATCCGGCGGTGTCCCCATCGGCTGTTTTCGTGGCGAGGCGTAGCACGAGTTTCTTGATGGCCGTCCTTGTGGGCGGTCGTCCAGGTCGGCGCCGATCGGAGTAGTCCCCGTTGGGTCACGAGCTTGCGGTGCCGGGCCATCAGTGTGCTCAGTGTGGCTGGGAAGACCTGGCCCCAGCGGCGGTGGGGGATCAGCGAGGACAGGGCGGCGAGCTACAGTCGGTCTGCGGGTTCGTACCGCACGGGTGCTTGGAGCTGGTGTCGGAGCACCGCATTCTCGTGCTGTAGGACGAGCAGTTCGGCGTCCTTCGTGGTGTCCCGGTGTAGCACTGTGGGAATGGAGAGTAGACGTCGGGTGACCTTGTACAGCGGCGACACGATCACACAAGCATGTGTCGCAGACCTACCTCTGGCGGTAGTTGGTCGGGTGGCCCGGGGGAGTTTCACCCCGGGGCTCCCACGGAACGGAGCGGTTGCGGTAGGGACCGCTGTTGCCAGCGGCCCCCCGCGCAGATCCCAGCGTGCGCTGCTAACGCACTGGGCTCCTGCCTCGGGTGCGGACGTTGAATCGCGCGCTCGGCCAGGGATGCATGATCCGGGCTTGGGGTAGCCACCGAGTGGCGAGGCGGTCCATGCGTTCCCAGTTCAGGCGAGTGCGCTGGCTGCGGCGCCGCAGCGCCTGCGGGGTTCCAAAAGCTGGCCCGTGTCCTCCGAACTGCGGTTACGGCACGCTCGGCAACAGGGCATGATCGCGGGCCATGTCACTACGCCTGCTGTATCTGATCTTGGTGCGGATTGTAGGCTGGCTGTGGTTGCTCGGCCGTTCGTCGGCGTCCAAGGACGTTGAAATCCTAGTGCTACGTCACGAGGTGGCCGTACTGCGCAGAACCAACCCGAAACCCCGGATGAACTGGGCCGACCGGGCGGTCTTCTCCGCGCTGATCCGGTTGCTGCCGAAGGTGCTGCAGGCCCACCGATTGATCACCCCGGGCACGGTCCTGCGCTGGCATCGTCGCTTGGTGACCAGGAAGTGGACGTACCCGAACCGCACCGGGCGCCCGCCTGTCGATGACGCTATCGCCGTGCTGATTCGAGCGCATGGCCAAGGAGAACCCCATTTGGGGATACAAGAGAATCCAAGGTGAACTGCTCAAGCTCGGTTATCGAGTGGGTGCCTCGACGATCCGCCGCGTTCTCAAACGACTACGCATCCCACCGGCGCCACTCCGGCGCACGGATACGACCTGGCGGCAGTTCCTGCGCAGGCAAGCCTCGACCATGCTGGCATGCGACTTCTTCCACGTGGACTGCGCGGTCACACTCAAACGGATCTACGTATTCTTCGTGATGGAAGTCGGCAGCCGTGCACTTGCCGAAAACCGCATCTGTGCTGGTCATGCTGCGCGGTGGTATTCGTGGAGGATGCCACCCAGTCGATCGTGTCGACGTATGTTGATGGCCTCGAGCTGTTCCGGATCGGTGACTGGCATGGGCAAGGGACGTAGCGGGCGGGCGTTCGCGATGCCCTGGTGAGGCCGGTGGGAGTTGTAGAACTGTTCGAACTCGCGCAGGGCATGGAGTAGGTGCCGCTGGTTCCAGATCAAGGTGCGGTCCAGCAGCTCGCGACGGCAGGTCTGGACCCACCTTTCCATGATTGAGTTCATCCTCGGCATCTGGACGCCGCTGAGCACGACCTCGATCCCGGTATCCGACAGGACGGTATCGAACAGAGCGGGGAATTTGCCGTCGCGGCCCCGGATCAGGAACCGTGCCCTGCAGCCGGCTTCCTCGAGGTCCATGACGAGATTCCTCGAGGCTTGTGTGACCCAAGAGGCGGTCGGGTGTGCGGTGGCGCCCAGGATCCGGATCCGCCGGGTGGCGTGCTCGATGACGGCGAGCACATACAGTCTCGCCCCGGTTAGCGTGACGGTCTCGAAGAAGTCGCACGCCAGCAAGGCGTCGGCCTGGGAACGCAGGAAGTTGGCCCAGGTGCTGGAGCTGCGTTCGCGTGCCGGGTCCATCCCTGCTGCCTGCAAGATTTCCCAGACGGTCGAGGCGGCCACTTTCACTCCCAGGACGAGCAATTCGCCATGAAGTCGGCGGTATCCCCAGCTGGGGTTCTCCTTGGCCAGGCGCAGCACCAAAGCCCGGATGGAACGGACGGTGCGAGGTCGGCCAGGGCGCTTTGGCTTGGAACGGGCCACGTGACGGCGTGAGATCAGGTCGCGGTGCCAGCGGAGCACCGTGTCCGGTTGGACCAGCAGTCGCAGCCCGCGCAGCAGGTTCCGTGGTAGTCGGTGCAGTAGCGCCGCCATAAGCTCCCGATCAGCTGGGCTGAACCTCACCTTCTCCTTGCCGAGTTGCCGCTCAAGCACCATGATCTGATGCCGAAGGGCCAGGATCTCGATGTCCTTATCCCGATCACTCATCGGCAGCAGGTGCAGCATGGCGAACGCATTCGTCACACCCAGGTAGGCCAGTCGCAACAGCACAGTCGATCACCATGCCGTGGCGCACGAGGCGCAGCGAAAGCGTCCGCTCGAGCGACTACAGCCGACCTACCTGCACCTGCTGCCCACTGCTTCTCACCAGGGCGGATGAGGTTATCGGCAAGGGCAGCGTCAAGCAACCACCGGAGGTCGGCAACCCCTTCGTTGAGCTCCTCGTCGGTGAAGTCGAGTTCGAAGCGGTCCAGTCGCGCACGGTCCTCGCCACTCAGTCCTTCGAGGCCACCATCGAACGGCGCGAACGGGTCTTCGAAGTCCCAGATGCGCCGGTTCCCGGTTTCCGGTGGTTCCACCCCCTCTGAAAACACCGCCCGCGCTTCACGAAGTCCACATGCCTCAGCCCCGAGTTCCGCGCTGATCGCCGAGCGAACGGGCGCCGGTACCGCGGTGGTGGCCTCATCAAGATCGGACAGTGTTTGGTGGAGAAGCACTTTGACCTGCTCGTACCAGAGACTGTGCGCGCCCTCGAGCAGGCTTGCGCGGGCACTTTCGTCGGTCAGGGCAGCAAGATGCTCAACTGGGTAATGGTCAGGCCGACCGTTCCGCCGGTCGTACACGCTCACTGGAACAGTCGCGCAGGTGGAGATCCGGTTGAGTGCATCAGCGATCCGTGCTGCGCCCCTGGCGTCATCAACGCTGGTGACAGTTGACGACGTCACGCCCGCAGGCCCGCGATAGGTGACCAGGACCTGCACCTTCCCGCGGTTCGGGTGCTGAGAGTAAATGGTCATCGGAAAGCCCTTCCAGCCAATGAGCCACGAACGGCACATCGGCGATGTTGAGAAGCGCAACGGACGAAGGCGGTGGCGCAGGCGCGTTCCAACGCTCCATGCCTTGAGGAAAATGGAGTTGCCCCGGTTCGGTGGACAACGTCATCGACTATGCTGCCGCATAGCCCCAATCCGACCTTGTCCACCGAACCGGGGCAACTCCAGTGCTGCCAATTGCGTCGCGGTTGCCCCAGCCGGCGATCCATCTCGTGCACGAGTACTGATCCCGCTATCCACAAAGGATATCTGGGCCTGAGCTCAAGTTTTCCTGTTGCCCGTGGGCGCCATGACTTGCGCTGAAGGTCTTGCGGTCTGACCCGAGTTGGATTCAATATACGTCCCACGCTCTTCGGAACTCATCCAACGCCGCCTCTTCCGACAAACGTCGTCGAACGAACCACCGCCGCGTGCCGCCAGGCGGCATTGTGCTCTGACATCACCGTGGAGTCTTCATGTCCCTTTTCCTGAATCGTCCAAGACGCCGGCTCCTCCGGGGTGCCGTCACCGCACTGGCGTTGTTGACGGTGATGTCGTGCGGATCGAACGGCCAAGAGCCGACCGGCACGGCGTCCGGGCCGCAGCTGGAGGCCTTCGCCGACGTCCCGAAGAACGAGGCGGTCGCCGCTCTGCTGCCGGAGCGGGTTCGACAGGCGGGCAAGCTCGTGGTCGTCATGAACGTCTCGAGCGCGCCGACGAAGTTCTTCGCCGAGGACAACAAGACCATCATCGGTCTGAACCCGGACCTGGCCAGGGCGATCGGCCGCGTGCTGGGCGTCGAGATCGCGATTGAGAACGTCCCGTTGGACGGCATCATCCCAGGACTGCAGGCCAACCGGTACGACTTCACGATCGCGAGCATGTCGCCGACCGAGGAACGTCTGAAGACGCTGGACATGATCCAGTACGGGACGTGGGGCAGTTCGCTGGCCATCAAGTCCGGGAACCCGCAGCAGCTCTCCCTAGAGAACCTGTGCGGGTTCCGCGTCGCGGTCCAGCAGGGATCCATCCAGGAGTCCAAGCGGCTGCCGGAACTCAACCAGAAATCGTGCCTCGCCCAGGGGCGCCCGGCGCTCGCTCCCGTGATCGTGCCGAGCCAGAACGACGCGCTGCTGCAGCTCCAGAGCGCTCGGGTCGAGGCCGTGCTCGCGGACTCGCCGGTGCTGGCCTACGCCGCGACGCAGGCACCGGGCACGTTCGAGTTGGCCGGTGAACTCAACCGCAGCGAGGTCTGCATCGGGCTGCCGAAGGGAGCTGACCTGACGCCGGCTGTGCAGGCGGCGCTCGGCGAACTCATGAAGTCGACAACTTACCAGCGGATTCTCGACCGCTGGGGGATGTCCGGCTACGCGGTGCCCCAGCCAGCGTTGTCGACGGGGCCCTGAGCGGGGAGGAGCACGGGTGATCTCGAAGCCGGACACGACCGCCGTTACGGACGCGGATGAGCTCCAGATCGTCAAACGACGCAACCCGTGGCGGATAGTCGGCTCCATCGCGCTGGCCCTGCTCGTGGTCGCGCTTGGCTACAGCCTGGTCACCAACGAGCGTTACCAGTGGGACATCGTCGCACGGTACTTCACCGCGCAGGCCGTCGTGGACGGCGTTCTACTCACCGTGGCCCTGACGGCCATAGCCATGGTCGCGGGCTTGCTGCTGGGGATCGTGCTAGCAGTCATGCGGCTGTCGAGCAGCAAGCTGATCATCGGTGTGGCGGGTGCCTACGTCTGGTTCTTCCGCGGTACGCCGTTGCTCGTCCAACTGATCTTCTGGTTCAACATCTCGGCGCTGTACCCGGTGATCGAGGTGGGGATCCCGTTCGGGCCGACGTTGTTCTCCGGCAGCGCCAACGTCTTCATCACACCGTTCGTGGCTGCAGCCCTGGGTCTGACGCTTAACGAGGCCGCCTACATGGCCGAGATCGTGCGCGGCGGCCTGCTCGGCGTGGACAGCGGCCAGACCGAGGCAGCGCAGGCGCTCGGGATGGGTCCAGCGCACATCCTGCGGCGGATCGTCCTTCCCCAGGCCATGAAGATCATCATTCCGCCGACGGCGAACCAGACGGTGTCGATGCTGAAGAACACCTCGCTGGTCAGCGTGCTCGGTGCGATGGATCTGATGCACAGCGTGCAGGTCATCTATTCCCGTACTTACCAGACTGTCCCGCTGCTGATCGTCGCCGCGCTGTGGTACCTGGCAATGACCTCGGTGCTCACCGTGGCTCAGTACTACATCGAACGCCATTACGGACGCGGGGACGCGAGGATTTCCGCCGCGCGAGCCAACCGCGACGCAGGGCAGGAGGTTCAACCGTGACCGCTCCGCTGATCAGGCTGCAGAACGTGCGCAAGTCCTTCGGCTCCCACGAGGTGCTGCGCGGCATCGATCTGGACGTCGACACCGGCGAGGTGTGCTGCGTCATCGGCCCCAGCGGGTGCGGCAAGTCGACGCTGCTGCGCTGCATCAACCACCTGGAGCGCGTCAACGCCGGCGAAGTGCAGGTCGACGGGAACCACATCGGCTACCGCCGCTCCGGCAACCGGCTGCTCGAACTGCCGGAACGCGACATCGCCCGGCAGCGCGCCGACATCGGCATGGTCTTCCAGCGGTTCAACCTGTTCCCGCACCTGACCGTGCTCGAGAACCTGCTGGAAGCGCCGTGCCGGGTGAAGCGGGAACCCCGCGACGAGGCGCGTGAACGGGCTCGGGAACTGCTGGCGCGGGTCGGACTGGCCGCCCGTGAAAACGCGTATCCGGCGCAGCTCTCCGGTGGCCAGCAGCAGCGGGTGGCGATCGCGCGGGCGTTGGCGATGCGGCCCAAGGTGATGTTGTTCGACGAACCGACCTCCGCGCTTGACCCGGAACTGGTCGGCGAGGTGCTGGCCACGATGCGCGACCTGGCCACCGACGGCATGACGATGCTGCTGGTCACCCACGAGATCGGCTTCGCCCGCGAAGTCGGCAACACGCTGGCCTTCATGGACGAGGGCACCATCGTCGAGCGCGGGGACCCGCGCGAGATCATCGCAGCCCCGACCCACGAGCGCACCAAGTCGTTTCTGTCGAAGGTGTTGTGAGGCGATGACCGCGAAACTGCACGCCCAGGTCGGCATCATCGGAACCGGCACGATCGGCAGCATGCTCGCCTGGCAGCTCGCTCGACGCGGTGTCGAGGTGCTGGCGTTCGAGCAGTACGCGCCCGGTCACGACCGCGGCGCGGTCGGGGGAGAGACGCGGCTGTTCCGGATGGCCTACGCAGAAGGCGGTCAGTACGTGCCGCTGCTGCGGGACTCGCTGCGGCTGTGGCGCGAGCTGGAAGCCGAGTCCGGCGCGCACATCCTCGCGCAGTGCGGCGGACTGGCGATCGGTGATCCGGCCGGGGACTACATCGGCGGGCTGCTCGAAAGCGCCCGGCGAACCGGAGTGCCGGTCGAGGTGCTGTTGAAAGACGAATCCGCGAAACGGTTTCCGCAGCACCAGCTGGACGACGGCGACGTGATGGTCCTCGATACTCAGGCCGGTTTCCTGCGCTGCGAGCAGGCGGTGCTCAGCGCGACGCGGGTGGCCGAACGCGACGGCGCGGAGGTGCTGCGCTACACCGAGGTCACCGACATCGTCGAAGACAGCGATAGCGTGCTGGTGCGCACAGTGGACAGTGCGTACCGGGTCGGTGAAGTCGTGGTGTGCGCGGGATCGTGGGCATCGCGGTTCCTGCCCGAATGGCTCGCGGCGGCGGTGGAGTCGCGTCGGGTCCTGCTGAGCTGGTTCGGCACCGAGAACATCGACGACTACCGGCCCGAACGGTTCCCCATCTTCATCCGCCACCGCGGTGCGGTGCACATCTACGGCACCCCGACGGTCGACGACGTCATGATCAAGATCGGCGGAGCGGTCACCGCGCACGCGATACCGGACCCGGCGGCCGTGGACCGGCGGCACAGCCTCGACGAAGTTCGAGCTGTCGCGGGCGCGGTCGAGCAGATGCTGCCGGGCCTGCACCCGGAGCCGGTGCGAACCGATGCGTTCACCGATCTGTACACCAGCGACGGGCATCCACTGGTCGGCCGGGTCAGCGAGCGCATCGTGCTGGCCACCGGGCACTCCGGGCGCGGCTTCAAGTACGCGCCCGGCATCGCCGCAGTGGTGGCCGACACGCTGACCGGAACGGCCAAGCCGCCCGTGTTCCTGGCCCCGGACCGGATCTGAGCGCCCCCGTGCTTCTCTCCGGCATCAACCCTGCCCTTGCTGATAACCTCGTCCGCGCAGGTGAGAGGGGCGGGGCATGGCGTAGGGGTGGATCGACCGCAGTCGGTGCGCTCTCGCTCTGTCGAACGCCACGTCATGATGATCGACTGCGCTGTGACGACTGGCCTACCTGGGTGTGACGACTACGTTCGCCATGCTACTGTTCGTGCCGAAAACTACGTCCGTGCAGGTCAAGAAGCGGACCGGTCCTCATGATTCCGCCAAGACGGTCGTGTCGGCGTATGGCGAGGGATTCGATCTGGTCGGGTTCAAGGGGCTGAGGCCGGGCCCGTAAGGGTGCAGCCACGGCAAGCGACTGGTGGGTTCGGTGCAGGTTGTAGTGCCGCTCATATTCGCGTATTCGCGCAGCACGCACAGGAAATGTCTCTCGTTCCAGATCAGCGTGCGGTCCAGCAGTTCAGCGCGCAACGTCTTCACCCAGCGCTCAGCAAGCGCGTTCAGCCGCAGCAACGGGATATCCCTGGACGTGCGTCGTGAACCCGCATTGTAGAGGTTAATCCTCCCAGGACTGGGAAACCATTCGGCGAATTGCTCGTCCTGGGAGTGAAGGTGTCCGCCTTGACCGTCTGGGAAGGGGCATGTTTACCTCGACGTCGGCGACGATCGTCTTGGTGTTGGTGGTTTGGGCGGGCTGCCCCGCCCGGCCGGATCACCCTGTCATACCCGAGGTTCTCACCATTTCGGTCTGCGGCCCGCGCTCGAGCACGGCTTCGACGGGCATTTCGGCGAGGGCCAGAGTAGGACAGGCAAGCGTGCGTCACAGCACGCTTCGTCGCCTTCGTCACATCGCGGCAAGATGATTGGGTGCTCATCGTGCGTGCGACAAAGAAGCTGCTTCAACGCTGCACTTGCCGATAATCTCATCCGCCCTGGTGAGACGCGGCGGACACGGCGTAGGGGTAGGTCGACCGTAGTCGCTCGAACGGACGCTTTCGCCG
>NZ_JBSFBZ010000100.1:0-14497 GCF_053593195.1 Saccharopolyspora sp. NPDC002376 | reverse complement strand
TGGCGAGGACAGCCCGTTCGCCGTGTATTGGACATACATAAAAACGGGATCCCGCAGCCAGGCGGCGTCTGAGGTTCCGCCACCCGCACCGCCACCCAAAACGAGCCCGAAGACACTTTGTTCGAGGCCCTCGTTACATCTGCGGTGGGTCCGCGCGATAGGACCTATAGAATCGCCGGAATCGTTCTCGGCCCGACCAGGACGAACAGTGCGCACAACCGAAATCGGAGCGCGATATGACGGATCACGGAAGTCAGCCGACCCCGCCGGACAAGCCCGCACGCAACCTGGACGCGTACCGGGCGCACTACGCCGAGCGGACCGCAGGGATGACCGCTTCCGAGATCCGAGCTCTCTTCGCCGTCGCCAGCCGCCCCGAGGTGGTCTCGCTGGCCGGCGGCATGCCGAACCTGGCAGCGCTCCCGCTGGACTCGCTGGCCGCCGAGGTGGCGCGGCTGGTGGCCGAGGACGGGCAGGTGGCGCTGCAGTACGGCTCCGCCCACGGCGTGCCGGAGCTGCGCGAGCAGATCTGCGACGTGATGGCGCTGGAGGGCATCTCCGCGCACCCGGACGACGTGATGGTCACCGCGGGCTCCCAGATGGCCCTGGACATGGTCACCCGGATCTTCTGCGACCCCGGTGACGTCGTCCTCGCCGAGGGCCCGTCCTACGTCGGCGCGCTGGGTTCCTTCGCGGCCTACCAGGCCGAGGTGGTCCACGTGGCGATGGACGACGACGGCCTCGACCCGTCCGCGCTGCGCCAGACCATCGCGGACGTGACCGCACAGGGCAAGCGGATCAAGTTCCTCTACACGATCCCGAACTTCCACAACCCGGGCGGCATCACGCTGGCCGTGCCGCGGCGCTCGGAGGTCCTCGAGATCTGCGCCGAGCACGGCATCCTCGTGGTGGAGGACAACCCGTACGGCCTGCTCGGCTTCGACGGCAAGGCGCTGCCCGCGCTGCGCAGCATGGACGCCGACAATGTGGTCTACCTCGGCTCGTTCTCCAAGACCTTCGCCTCCGGCCTGCGCGTCGGCTGGGTCCTCGCGCCGCACGCGATCCGCGAGAAGCTGGTGCTGACCGCTGAGTCCGCGACCCTGTGCCCGCCCACGCTGAACCAGATGATCGTGTCGCGCTACCTGAGCACGCACGACTGGCAAGGGCAGATCAAGATCTTCCAGGAGCAGTACCGAGAGCGCCGCGACGCGATGCTCAGCGCCCTGGAGCAGTACATGCCGCCGGGGTGCACGTGGACGCGTCCAGACGGCGGGTTCTTCGTCTGGCTGACCGTGCCGGAGGGCGTGGACACCAAGGCGATGCTGCCGCGCGCGGTGACCCAGCGGGTCGCCTACGTCTCCGGTACTGGCTTCTACCGCGGTGGGTTCGGCAGCCGCCAGATGCGGCTGTCGTTCTGCTACCCGACGCCGGAGCGAATCCGGGAGGGCGTGCGCCGCTTGGCCAACACGCTGACCGAGGAGATGGAGCTGGTCCGCACCTTCGGGTCGGTGCCGCAGCGCAGCGTGCCGGGTCCGCAGGCCCCGTCTCCCGATACCGCCTAGTTCTTCCCGATTTCCGTACAGTCCACTGTGCACCGGGATTTCCGCCGTGCACAGTGGACTACTACTTTCCAGGGGTGTGTTGAGTGTCTGATCGCTGGGTCGCCGTGCTCGCAGGTGGGCTTTCGCACGAGCGCGAGGTGTCGTTGCGCTCCGGGCGCCGGCTGTCGGCGGCGCTGCGCTCGGTCGGCCTGACCGTGGCGGAGTGGGACGCTGACGCCCGACTGCTGTCCCGCGTCGAGCAGGAGCGCCCGGACGCGGTCGTGGTCGCGCTGCACGGCGGTGAAGGCGAGAACGGCGCGGTGCAGGCCGTGCTGGAGATGCTCGACGTCCCGTACGTGGGCACCGGCCCGCACGCGTGCCGCCGGGCCTGGGACAAGCCGACCGCCAAGGCGGAGCTCTCCCGCGCTGGTTTGGCCACTCCGGACTGGGTGTCGCTGCCGCACTCCACCTTCCGCGAGCTGGGCGCTCAGGCAGTCCTGGACGCTCTCGTGGCCAAGCTCGGCCTGCCGCTGATGCTCAAGCCGGACCAGGGCGGTTCGGCGCTGGGCGCGCAGGTGGTGCGCGAGGCTGCCGAGCTGCCGTCGGCGATGGTGGGCGCGCTGTCCTACGGCGACACCGTGCTCGTCGAGCAGTTCGTTGAGGGGACCGAGGTGGCGATCACCGTCATCGACGGGCCGGACGGACCGGAGGCGCTCCCCGCGGTTCAGATCGAGCCGGCCGACGGTGTCTACGACTACACCGCCCGCTACACCGCCGGCCTCACGAGCTACCACGCGCCCGCCGAGATCTCGCCGGAAGCAGCGGCCGCTGCGGGCGAGCTCGCGATCGCCGCACACCGGCTGCTCGGCCTCCGCGACGTTTCCCGGACCGACGCGATCATCGACCGCGACGGCACGCCGCACTTCCTGGAAGTCAACGTGTCACCCGGTCTGACCGAAACCTCGCTGCTGCCGATGGCGGTCGAGGCCGCCGGCCGGTCGATGGGGGAGGTCTTCGCCGGACTCGTCGAGCGGGCGATCGCACGAGCGCGATGAGTCGGTGTTTCACGTGAAACAAAAGGGGTCGGTCTCCCACAGGAGACCGACCCTTCTTCTTGCGCTCTTCAATCACGGACAGTCATTGTCACCGTGACAAAAGGACCCGGTGTCATTCCTCTTTGATTCCGCGGGCCTGTTCACCCAAGATCATCTCCGCAACTCGCTCGAGGTCGTCCACGGAGCCGAACTCCACGACGATCCGACCCTTCCGGCGTCCGCGCTCGACCTTGACCCTCGTGTCGAAGTGATCGGCCAGCCGATTGGCAAGTCGGTCGAAGCCGGGGGACAGGATGGGCTTCTTCGCTTCGGCCTTCTTCTTCGGAGCCTCCCGCTTGAGGAGCGTCACCTGCTCCTCTGTCGCCCGGACCGAGAGCCCCTCCGCGACGATCCGCTTCGCCAGCTCCTCCTGCTGCCCGAGGTCGTCCAGGCTCAGCAGGGCGCGGGCGTGCCCGGCCGAGAGCACGCCGACGGCCACCCGCCGCTGCACCTCCAGCGGCAGCTTCAGCAGCCGGATGGTGTTGGTGATGGCCGGACGGCTGCGACCGATCCGGTCCGCCAGCTCGTCGTGCGTGACGCCGAACTCGCCCAGTAGCTGCTGGTAGGCCGCCGCCTCCTCGAGCGGGTTGAGCTGCACGCGGTGGATGTTCTCCAGCAGGGCGTCCCGCAGCATCGCGTCGTCCTGCGTCTTGCGGACGATCGCCGGAATGACGTCCAGCCCCGCCAGCTGCGAAGCGCGCCACCGGCGCTCGCCCATGATGAGCTCGAACTGGTCGCCACCCAGCTCCCGCACGACGATCGGCTGCATCAGGCCGAACTCGCGGATGGAGTGCTGCAGCTCGTGCAGCGCCTCCTCGTCGAACACCTGCCGCGGCTGCTTCGGGTTCGGCGTGATCGAGGAGATGGTGATCTCGCGGTAGACCGCGCCGGCGACCTCACCGCCGCTGGTTTCACGTGAAACCTCGGGAGCGGGCGGCTCCGGCCGCTCGAAGGCCGAACCACCGCGCACCTGGGTGCCGCGCAACGCGGCACTGTCCGTCCCCGCCGCCCCCGCGGGGGGACCGCTGGGGATCAGCGCGGCGATGCCGCGTCCCAGACCACCTCGGCGCTCGCTCATTCCGTCGTCCTCTCGACGCCCCGTTCAGCGATTTCCCGAGCCGCGTCCAGGTAGCTCATCGAGCCGCGCGAGCCCGGGTCGTAGGTCAGCACCGTCTTGCCGAAGCCCGGCGCCTCGGAGATCTTCACGCTGCGCGGGATCACCGTGCGCAGAGCCAGCTCCCCGAAGTGGTCGCGCACCTCGGCCGCGACCTGGTCGGCCAGCTTGGTGCGGCCGTCGTACATGGTCAGCAGGATCGTCGACACCCACAGCGAGGGGTTCAGGTGCGCCTGCACCAGCTCGATGTTGTTGAGCAGCTGGCCGAGGCCCTCCAGCGCGTAGTACTCGCACTGGATCGGGATCAGCACCTCGTGCGCGGCCACCATCGCGTTCACCGTGAGCAGGCCCAGCGACGGCGGGCAGTCGATGAAGATGTAGTCGAATCCGAGCTCGGTGACCGCGTCGGAGTTCAGCGCCTCTTTCAGCCGGCCTTCCCGCGCCACCATGGTCACCAGCTCGATCTCCGAACCGGCCAGGTCGATGGTCGCCGGCACGCACCAGAGGTTCTTCGACTGGTTGCTCTGCGCCGCCGCGTCGGACAGGTCGATCTCGCCCAGCAGCACCTCGTAGACCGACGGGCTGCCGGAGCGGTGGTCGACGCCGAGCGCGGTGCTGGCGTTGCCCTGCGGGTCGAGGTCGACCACGAGCACCTTGAGACCGTGCAGCGCGAGACCGGCCGCGAGGTTCACCGTGCTGGTCGTCTTGCCGACGCCGCCCTTCTGGTTGGCGACGGTGATGACGCGCCGGTGGCTGGGGCGGGGGAGGTCCAGCGTCTCCGGGTGCAGCACCCGGGTCGCCCGCTGGGCTTCCTCCATGATCGGGGTCCAGCCGATGTCGTCCTTCCCGAAGCTCAGCGCGGGATCGCCGCCCGTCGCCGCGGCGGGGAACCGCATGCCGCCCACTGCACGGCCCTTCGTTTCACGTGAAACACGACCCGCTCCGTTTGACTCCGGATTCACCGTCCACGATCCTTTCTCGTTCGACGTGCATCGTCACGACGCCGACCGGACGCTTTTCGGGCCGCCGCGACCCGCTCCACCACGACGACGGTCGTCGGCACGTCGAGCACACCGACACCGCACGACACCACTTCGCCGTGACCGCCACCGACCGCGGCGATCGCCGCGGCATCCCGCTCCAGTTCCTCGGCCGCGCTCTCGCCCTTCATGGCGAGCAGCCGGCCGCCCTGCCGCAGCAGGGGAAGGCACCACTTCGCGAGCCGTTCCATCGGAGCGACGGCACGCGCGGTCACGACGTCCTGATCGGCCAGTCGTTCGCGCACCGGACCCTCCTCGGCACGTCCGCGCACCACCTCGACGTTGAGCTCCAACTCGGTGATGACTTCCTGCAACCACGCCACCCGTCGAGCCATCGGCTCCAACAGGGTCAGGTTGAGATCCGGGCGGGCGATCGCCAGCGGGATGCCCGGCAACCCTGCCCCAGAGCCTACGTCCAACACCCGGCAATCAGGTGGGAGCAACTCCGAAACAACCGCAGAGTTCAACAGATGTCTTTCCCAAAGGCGGTCCAATTCGCGCGGACCGATGAGTCCGCGGCGGATCCCGTGCTCCTGGAGCATCTCGTGGAACCGCTCGGCCAAGTCCAGCCGATCACCGAACACGACCCGCGCCGCCGCAGGCTCGGTCAAAGCATTCACCCCGATGTTTCACGTGGAACCAAGGAATCTGAACCAAGCCTGCCGGATAGCACTCCGCAATCACCAACAACCCCTTCCGGCGCGTCCAGGGACGCCGACACCAACAGCTCGCGCGATGCCACTACGAGCCCCACCCCGACAGGCAGGGGAGAGGGCTTCAAATCCAACGAGTTTTCCGCATCCATCCGCACCGACGACTTATGTCACGGTGACGTATTGCCTCCAGGGCCGTTTCACGTGAAACACGACCGGAGAAGACGACCGAACACCATCCGGATCCGAAAAACAACAATGCCCCCGTCCGGTCGGACGGGGGCATTGGATCTGGATCGCGAGAGGGGAGCGGTCAGCTCTTGAAGACGACCACCTTGCGGTTGGGCTCCTCGCCCTCGCTCTCGCTGTGGACGCCTTCGATCGCCGCGACCGCGTCGTGGATGATCTTCCGCTCGAACGGAGTCATCGGGCGCATGCGAGCTTCCTTGCCACTCGACAGAACTTCCTCGGCGGTGGAGCGGCCGAGGTCGGTCAGCTCCTGGCGGCGACCGGCGCGCCAGCCTGCCACATCCAGCATGAGACGGCTGCGCACGCCGGTCTCCTGCTGCACCGCGAGGCGAGTCAGCTCCTGGAGCGACTCCAACACCTGGCCGCGGCTGCCGACGAGCTTCTCCAGGTCTTCGCCGCCGTCGATGCTCACGATCGCGCGGCCCGCCTCCACGTCGAGGTCGATGTCCCCGTCGTAGTCCAGCAGGTCGAGCAACCGCTCCAGGTAGTCACCCGCGATGTCGCCCTCCTGCACCAGCAGGGCTTCGGTGTTGGACGGAGCTTCGTCGCCGGCGGTTTCGGACGTTGCCGGGCTCGACTCCTGCACGGTTTCGGACACTGGGTGTCTCCTCTCCAGGGTTCGCGCCGCACTCACCGGGTCTCGCCCGGCTTGTCCGTGTCGCGAGGACGGTCTTCGATCACACCGGGGATCTCACCGGGTTGGTCCTTGGTCGTGTCCTCGATGCCGCTGTCGGCGTCCACCGAGGGACCGCCGTCCACGACCGTGGACTCGACGACCGCGGGCGCGCCTGCCTGCGCTGCCTCCTCGCGGTCGATCCGGCTGTACACCACGCGCTGCTGGGCCAGCGTCCAGAAGTTGTTGGCCAGCCAGTAGATCAGGATCGCCAGCGGCAGGAACGGACCACCGATGATGGCGAACATCGGGAAGATCCACAGCGTCATCCGGTTCATCATGGCCGTCTGCGGCTGGGCCGCCGCGTCTGCGGACTGCCGCTGCACGTTGTGGCGCGCGGTGAAGTGGGTGGCGATCGCGGCGGCGATCATCAACGGCACGCCCACCAGCATCATCTCGACGCGGTCGGTGCCGAAGGCCGCGAGCACGTCGGGGGTCTGGCTGATCGTGTTGGACAGCTTCGCGCCGAAGAAGTCAGCGGCTACGAAGGACTCCACGTCGTTGGCGTCGAAGACGAAGTTCGACGGCGCACCGGGCTTGAAGCCGCTGAGCACCTGGAACAGGCCGATGAACACCGGCACCTGCACCAGCACCGGCAGGCAGCCGCTGAGCGGGTTGAAGCCCTGCTCGGCCTGGAGCTTCTGCATCTCCGCCGCGAGCTTCTGCCGGTCATCGCCGTACTTGGCCTGCAGCTCGCGGATCTGCGGCGCGAACTCCTGCATCTTCTTCATCGACCGCACCTGGTGCACGAACGGCTTGAACAGCAGCGCGCGCAGCGTGAAGACGAGGAAGATGACCGACAGCGCCCAGGCGTAACCGCTGGCCGGGTCGAGCACGAAACCGAAAACCTTGTGCCAGAACCACAGAATGGCCGACACCGGGTAGTAGATGAAGTCCAGCACGCGGGCTACTCCTCGGCAGGTTTCTCAGGTGCTCGGGCAGGGGTTCGCGCGGTGCGCTCACGAGGTGGCGGCACCGGGTCGATCCCCCCAGGGTGCCAGGGACCGCAGCGCACCAGCCTGCGCAGGGTGAGCCAACCGCCTCGGAACAGACCGTGCGTGGTCAACGCCTCGACCGCGTAGGTGCTGCAGCTCGGGTAGAAGCGGCACATCGGCGGCAGCAGTGGGGAGATCACCTTGCGGTAGACGTGCACCGGACCGAGCAGCACCCAGGCGAGCGGGCTCGGGCGCCGTGCGGGCGCGCGGAGCCGTTCGTCGTGCTGCTGGTCCTGAGCCATCACCTGGAACCTGTCGCCGGACCATCGGGGGCGAGGACGCGGAGCTTGCGCATCGCCGCGTCCAAGTCCGTGCCGAGTTCGCGGCTGGACGCATCGGCCGCCGCTGGTAGGGCTCGGACCACCACCAGTGTGCCAGCGGGCAGCGCCGAAAGGCGGTCACGCATCAGATGACGCAGGCGGCGCGAGACCCGGTGTCGGATCACCGCCGTGCCCACGGCCTTGCTCACGACAAAACCCACCCGGGTCGATCCTGTCGAATTCCGGGTGGGTGCCGTATTCGCCTCGGCTTCCGGTAAGGCCTCGCCGCGGTGCCGAGCGGACTCCAGCGCCTGGTCCGGACGCAATGCGTGGACCACGAGGCGGGACCGCCCGGATCGGCGTCCACGACGGACCACCAGGCGGAACTCCTGGCTCCTGGTCAGCCGGGCTGCCGCGGGAAGCACGGCCGGACGCGATCAGGCAGAAAGACGCGCGCGGCCCTGGCGACGGCGCGAGGCCACGATGGCCCGGCCGGCGCGAGTGCGCATGCGCAGCCGGAAGCCGTGCTTCCGTGCACGACGGCGGTTGTTCGGCTGGAAAGTGCGCTTGCCCTTGCTCACGGTCGGATCTCCCGGTTACTACAGGCACCGATGGCCACGGTGAACCACGGTTCGGTCAAGGTGTCCCTGGGTTCGTTCCCGAGCCTCGGTCGCCAATTCGTGCGAAGATCGGCGGTACCGAGCGGCGCACGACGCCGATTTCCCGGCGCAGTGACATGCCCGCTCAGGAAAGCGGGGACTGTACGAGAGTACGCAGTGACGTCCGGAGCCGCACTACTGGGGTGGGTCTAAGCCGCCGAATCGCCTCGTCCGGGCAACTCCAGGCGGCGGCGCGGGCGC
Source organism: Saccharopolyspora sp. NPDC002376 (assembly GCF_053593195.1). Taxonomy (NCBI): domain Bacteria; kingdom Bacillati; phylum Actinomycetota; class Actinomycetes; order Pseudonocardiales; family Pseudonocardiaceae; genus Saccharopolyspora; species Saccharopolyspora sp. NPDC002376. The sequence continues at coordinate 6,018 of NZ_JBSFBZ010000100.1, read as the reverse complement.
GTCTGGTCCGGGGAACAGGCTGCCACACGCCGATCTTGGCGGAACCTCCGGGACTTGCTTGTGAACCGCTGCACGACCTTGTTAGGTTGCCCCTCTGCGATGCGCGGCCAGCGGGTGGGAGAACTGGCCGCGGAGGCGCTCTGACCTCGGTCGCAGGGGTACGACAGCCCCAGGGGGGAACACCGCGGCGGACTGCCGTACCTTCATACACAAGTTGTGGACAACTCTGTGGAGATCTAACCCGCGCAGGTGATCCCGGAGTTCGGCCCCACCGTCGGCGTGACATCGCCGCACCCGAGCACTCTGGGAACAGCCCTCGGGACCACGACCGGGGGCTGCGCGAGCGAGGGGAGGGGAGCTAGGCGGTGTCCGACCACCAGGCCGATCTCGTACGAGTTTGGAGCGAGGTGGTGCAGGAGCTGTCCTCCGGCACCCTTTCTCCCCAGCAGCGCGCGTGGATGCGCGTGACCCGCCCGATCGGACTGCTGGACGGTACTGCGCTGCTCGCCGCGCCGAGCGACTTCGCCAAGGAAGCCATCGAGCGCGCGCTGCGCGATCCCATCACCGACGCCCTGTCCCGCCGCCTCGGCCGGGACGTGTCGCTGGCGGTGAAGGTGGACACCGCAGTCCCGGCACCGACCCGGCCGGTCGCCGCGCCCGCTCCGACCGAGAAGTGGACCGGCAACCGCAGCGCCACCGGTGACCAGCCCGCAACTGCGGCTCCTTACTTCTCCGCGCCCGGTTTGGGGCGCGACCTGGAGAACTTCAACGCGGCCGAGAGCTTCCGGACACCGGAGAACTTCGGCAACACCGCGCACACCGGCTCGATCCCGGTCGTCCCCAGCGGGGACGCTCCAGGTCGGCACGCCGCTCCCGAGCCCGCCCAGGCACCCGAGATCGACTTCCCGACCGCCGAGTTCAAGTGGCCCGGTGGCGAGATCCCGCAGCCGTTGGAGTCCGAGGTCGAGGCTGAAGAGCCCGAGCCTGAACCCGAGGAACCCGAGCCCGAGGAGACCGGCGGCGCGAACTGGCCGACCTTCGGCCGCGGCGGGCAACCGACGGCCGAACCCCAGCCGAGCCAGCCGTTCACCGCGCCTAAGCACGCGCCGCCGACCTCGCAGACCAGGCTGAACGCGAAGTACACCTTCGACACGTTCGTCATCGGCTCGTCGAACCGGTTCGCGCACGCCGCCGCGGTGGCTGCCGCCGAAGCACCGGCCCGCGCGTACAACCCGCTGTTCATCTGGGGCGAGTCCGGTCTCGGCAAGACGCACCTGCTGCACGCGGTCGGGCATTACACGCAGCGCCTGTTCCCCGGCATGCGAGTTCGCTACGTCTCGACCGAGGAATTCACCAACGACTTCATCAACTCGCTGCGCGACGACCGCCAGGTCGCCTTCCAGCGGCGATACCGCGACGTCGACGTGCTGCTGGTCGACGACATCCAGTTCCTGGAGGGCAAGGAAGGAACTCAGGAGGAGTTCTTCCACACCTTCAACACGCTGCACAACTCGAACAAGCAGATCGTGGTGTCCTCCGACCGGCCGCCGAAGGGCCTGCGCACGCTGGAGGACCGGCTGCGCACCCGCTTCGAGTGGGGTCTGATCACCGACATCCAGCCGCCGGAGCTGGAGACCCGCATCGCGATCCTGCGGAAGAAGGCCGCGCAGGACCGGATGAACGCGCCGGCCGACGTGCTGGAGTTCATCGCGTCCCGCATCGAGCGCAACATCCGCGAGCTGGAAGGCGCGCTGATCCGGGTCACGGCGTTCGCGTCGCTGAACCGGCAGCCGGTTGACCTGCAGCTCGCCGAGATCGTGCTGCGCGACCTCATCCCGGACTCGCAGACCCCGGAGATCACCGCGCCGACGATCATGGCGGTCACCGCCGACTACTTCAGCGTGACGATGGACGACCTGTGCGGTCCGGGCAAGACGAAGGCGCTGGCCCAGGCGCGGCAGATCGCGATGTACCTGTGCCGCGAGCTGACCGACTCCTCGCTGCCCAAGATCGGCCAGTACTTCGGCGGCCGCGACCACACCACGGTGATGTACGCGGACAAGAAGATCCGCAAGGAGATGGCCGAGCGGCGCCGCGTCTACGAGCACGTGCAAGAGCTGACCGCCCGGATCAAGCAGCAGTCCCGGTAGTTCTTGGCTGCTCGTTGGCTGGTTAGCGTGGCGGAACCGCCGGGATCACCCGGCTCCGCCGATCCGCGCACGGCCTCTTCACCGCGTCTGCGCTGCTCTCCCCATGTCGCTCAACGCACCATCGCCCCCTGCAAGGCGGAGTTGATGGCGCTGGACGGCCTTTCAGGGCCGATTTTCGCGTCGGCCGCTGCTGGGCGATCTCCGGTCCGCCGGTGTGCTGACCCCCGGCCCGCGTCGCGCATCTTTTCTGCCTGACCGCCCCCGCGCGAGGCACCCCCTCCAGCAGAAAGCTCTCACCGCGACGCGAGGGGTCCGGGGTAGGCCGAGCGCCGATCGGACGCGCAGCGGGGAACCGTTCTTCGGCCGCTGGGCGGGTCCGCGGGCCGCGCTGGGCGGTGGCCCGGAGCCCGCCGGCGAGCGCGCGGACCTTTCTGTTGGGGCACCTGACCCCGAGATACCCCCTTCGACAGAAAAATTTGACCGCCTGCCGGCGGCTTCGGAGACCTCGACGGCACTCCGGCGCAGGGGTGCGGACGTCATTTCAAGCGGAAAAGAGCACGTTCCGCGCTTGATCGAGCGCGCTCCGCACATGTGGAAGGTGCTGCGGGCGCTGACTTTTCTGGGAGGCGAGGTGGGCTTGGCCTCACCTGGTCAACAGAAAAGTCCACGAAGTGCCGAGCTGTCCACATCTTTTGCATCCCCAAGCACGACCTGGAGTTTTCCCCAAACCATCCACAAGCTGTGCACAGGTTGTGGCCGTCTGCCCACAGTCCGGATGAGGGTTGACCACAGACCTCTCACAGGTTTGCTCACAACCTGACCGGTGGAACCGCCGAAAACCACAGGGGTTGGGTACAACCGGGGGGTCCAACTGTGGATGGAGGTGTGGACAACTGGGGACAGCTGTGGACTATCTGAGGGAGGGTCGAAGTTGTCCACCGCCCGGTCGTCGTAGTCCCCGGTTACATCCCGTGCTCATCCACACCCGGCCACGCCACCCAACCAGCCCAAACGGCACTTGTCCCCACAACTCACAGCCCTTACTACTACTGCTCTCATTTGTTCTTCTGAAAGAAAAAAGAAAAGAGAAGTAAGGGGCGGTGGATAAGTGGACAACTCCGTTCGAAGGGCCCGGACGGACCGACGAACTGCTCGGACCCGGATGCGGAGATCGCGGCGCACGCTCTACGGTGGAACTCCCGCGGAGGCAGCCCCGGCGAACTTCGCGCCGCTGTCCCGACTGAGGCTCGGGCGGTCCGGTGCCTCGGGGCGTCCGAGCGGGGACCGCTCCACCCCGTGCGGCGGGGCCGGAGCACCACGACCCGGAATGAGCTCTGAGCTCGGACACAGTTCTCGGCAGCCTGCGCATGGCTGAAACCGAAAGGACACCCATGAAGATCCGCGTGGAACGTGACGGTCTCGCCGACGCCGTCGCTTGGGTCGCGCGCAGCCTTCCGTCGCGGCCACCGGTTCCGGTGCTGGGCGGGGTGCTGCTCGATGCGAGCTCCGGAGAGGCGCTGACCATCTCCGGCTTCGACTACGAGGTCTCCGCACAGGTCACCATCGACGCCTCGATCGACGCCAGCGGCAAGACGCTGGTCTCCGGGCGACTGCTGGCCGACATCACCAAGGCGCTGCCGGCTCGTCCGGTGGAACTCACCGTCGACGGCTCGCGCGTCACCATCACCTGCGGCAGCTCCAAGTTCAGCCTGCCGACCATGCCGGTCGAGGACTACCCCGAGCTGCCCGCGATGCCGGAGCACGCCGGCTCGGTGCCCACCGAACTGTTCGGCGAAGCGGTCGGCCAGGTCGCGGTCGCGGCGGGCAAGGACGAGACGCTGCCGATGCTCACCGGCATCCGGATGGAGATCAACGCCGACAAGCTGACCATGGTCGCCACCGACCGGTTCCGGCTGGCGATGCGCGAGATCACCTGGGAGCCGGGCACCACGATCGAGGACACCTCGGTGCTGGTCCCGGCCAAGACGCTGGCCGACTCGGCGAAGACCCTCGGCGCCGGCGCGAGCAAGGTCGAGATCTCGCTGGCCTCCGGTGACGGCCTGCTCGGTCTGTCCGGCACCAAGCGCCGCAACACCACGCGACTGCTGGACGCGGAGTTCCCGAAGTACCGCCAGCTGCTGCCCGCCGAGAGCGCGGTGACGGCCAACATCGACGTCGGCCCGCTGATCGAGGCGATCAAGCGCGTGTCGCTGGTGGCCGAGCGCGGCACCCAGGTGCGCCTGGAGTTCTCCGACCGCGTGCTGCGCTTGACCGCTGGTGGGGACGACGAGGGCAGCGCCGAGGAAGAGCTCGCGGTGGAGCTCTCGGGTGAGCCGCTGACCATCGCGTTCAACCCGGCCTACCTGCTCGACGGCCTCGGCGCGATGAAGACCGACCGCGCCCAGCTGCAGTTCACGACCTCCAACCGCCCGGCGCTCATCAAGCCGGTCGACGAAGATGGCAACGTGGCGGAGGGCTACCTCTACCTGCTGATGCCGGTCCGCCTGCCGGGCTGAGCCCCTTTACGGTGGTGGCGCGGCTTGCGTAGCGGTGCCGGTAGCGGAACCTCAGACGCCGTCTGAGCTGCGGGATCCCCGACTCATGTACGACCAATACACAGCGCTGGGGCTGTCCTCGTCAGACGACGCCTGAGAACCCGCGGCGGTGCAAGTGGCGTGCGTGGTTTAAAGCGGTATCCGCCGCTTTGGCTGAAGAAGGCCGGATCACATCTGACGCCCGGTCCGGCCGGGGCCTGCTCCGTTGGCGGTTAGGCTCCGGTCAGATCGATTCAGCTGGTGAGGTCCCACCTCGCGCGCCGACCAACCCAGTGGAAACACAGCTCGCAGAGGAGATCCGGTGCAACTCGGACTTGTCGGTCTCGGCCGAATGGGTTTCAACATGCGTGAGCGGCTGCGCGCCGCTGGTCACGACGTCGTCGGTTACGACCGCAATGCCGACGTCAGCGACGTCGCCTCGGTCGCGGAGCTGGTGGAGAAGCTCGCCGGCCCGCGGATCGTGTGGATCATGGTTCCGCACGGCGACCCGACCCGGCAGACCGTAGAGGAGCTGGCCGGGCTGCTGTCCGCCGGTGACCTGGTGATCGAGGGCGGCAACTCGAAGTTCACCGACGACCAGGCCAACGCCGCGCTGCTCGCCGAGAACGGGATCAAGTACTCCGACGTCGGCGTTTCCGGAGGCGTCTGGGGCGCGAAGAACGGCTACGGCCTGATGGCCGGTGGCGACGCCGAGGACATCGAGCGCGCGATGCCGATCTTCGACGCGCTGCGCCCGGAGGGGCCGCGCGAGGAGGGCTTCGCGCACGCCGGTCCGGTCGGTGCCGGGCACTACGCGAAGATGGTGCACAACGGCATCGAGTACGGCCTGATGCAGGCCTACGCCGAGGGCTTCGAGCTGCTGTCCGCCTCGGGCGTGGTCACCAACGTGCCCGAGACGATCAAGGCGTGGAGCCGCGGCACCGTGGTCCGCTCCTGGCTGCTGGACCTGCTGGTCCGGGCGCTGGACGAGGACCCGGAGCTGACCGAGCTGCGTGGTTACGTCAACGACTCCGGCGAGGGTCGCTGGACGGTCGAGGAGTCGATCAACAACGCGGTCCCGACCCCGGTGATCACCGCGTCGCTGTTCGCCCGCTTCGCTTCCCGCCAGGAGGACTCGCCGGCTATGAAGGCGGTCTCGGCGCTGCGCAACCAGTTCGGCGGCCACGCCGTCCAGAAGTCCGACTCGGAGAGCTGAGCACACCCGGTGTTGGGTCGATTTGTCGACACTTGACCGGACCGGTGTGCTCGCCGTCCGCCTGCCAGCCGGCGGCGGGCTGGGCCACCGCCGAGATCCCGTCCTGCGCATCTGCCGC
>NZ_JBSFBZ010000099.1:0-15106 GCF_053593195.1 Saccharopolyspora sp. NPDC002376 | reverse complement strand
AACGTCGGTATCCACGCCGGCTGGTCAACCCCGATCACCTGCACCAGCCCATGATCCACTACCCGACCAGACCCACGATTACGGGACAACCTTTAGCCCTGGTGGACTGGCGCCACCGGCCGTGGTAAAGCATCTGCACTGTGAAGTGCAGGTTGCGATCCTCGCCAGCCCCTCTGACCGGATAGACCGGAGAAGGCAGCGAAGAACGCCCATCTCAGATTGTCGTTTCTGGTGATCCTGCACGGGTGAGTAGGTGTGAGCGGCAGACTGTACGGGGTGGCAGAGAGATATGAGATCCACAACCACTCCATTGGTGCGGCTGGGACCAACGGTCACTCACCCCCCCCAGCGCCACATCATGATCCACTGATCTACTGAGCCCGTCCCGCTTCGGAACCTGAAGCGTCCAACGACACGCCACGACATCCCGAACCGTCTCCCGGGCACGTCGGCTACAAATCGATTAAGATCAACACGCAAACCCAGGAAACAGCCTGCTCATGCAGGGTGGCGCCAGCCCTCCGGGGCTGGCGAGGATCGCAACTCCAGGGGGTTAGTTGTTGTGGAACGCGTCGGCGGGTGGCGCCAGCCCTCCGGGGCTGGCGAGGATCGCAACCACATCTCGCACGCCAGGTTGGTGACGGCCTGGATGTGGCGCCGGCCCTTCGGGGCTGGCGAGGATCGCAACCGTACGTGGGCAGCGACCCAGAACTGGCGCTCTGACGGGTGGCGCCAGCCCTCCGGGGCTGGCGAGGATCGCAATTCGGCGAGCCAGCGCACCGGCCGCGCCGCCACCGCGTGGCGCCAGCCCTTCGGAAGGCTGGTGAGGATCGCAACCAGATGGCCATCGCGTACCCACGTACGCGTTGCCATGTGCGGGCCGAGGTTGGATACTGGGCTGATGTGCGCTGTCCCTGCACCGTGAGGACGTTGGGCGACGGTGGGTGGCGATCTCCGCCTAGCAAGGGAGGTTTCGGTGGCGGTTGGAACGGAACGCCGCGCCGGGGCCGTTCAGTGGGCGTGTATTTGGTGTGAGTTCGTGCCTCCGGTGCGACTCGTACAGGTTGCACACGGGTTCGGACGCTGTTCGTCGGGCCGCGGGACGAGCTCGCGGGCGCTGTCAAAGCCTCTGGTTATCGAGGCGAGAGTCCCCCTGGTGATGGAACGCCGTGCAAAGCGCCAGGCACGGTGAGCGGATCCTGTCACTGGATTACTCGGTCTGGATCGGTTGGTTCGGCAGCCATTCGGCATGGGCCTCGTCGTGGATCGCGGCCCGCTGTCCTTCTTTGGATTTATGGGTGTTGCCGGGGCGGTGGTGTCGAGTGACGGCGTCTCGTGAGGCCGTGATTCGGACGGTGACCGTGATCATCGGAATGGTCATTGCTCTGACGTTCCTTTTTGGATTTGGCAACGTCCTGAGGCTCGCGTTGCGGCTCGGGGTGCCGATGTACGTGGCACCGTTGGTAGCTCCGGCAGTTGTGACCTGTCCGTGCTCGGCCTGCTGACGGGGACTCGATACCTCGCCCCGCAGGGTGCGTCGCCGCAGCAGCTGCGTCTTGCGCGGCGGTTGCTGCTGTTCGCGTCGTTGGTGACCTTGGCGTTGAACGTGGCCGAACCACTTTGCAATGGCCAGTTGGGCAAAGCGGCCTTCGACGCGGTGGGTCCCCTGCTTCTGAGCGGCTGGGCGGAGGTAGGGCCGGGGCTGCTGCAGGCAGTAGCTGTGGCAGGGCCGCTGTCCAACGGCGAAGAGGTGTCACCCGCAGGAACGGCTGCTGATGCAGGCAGCACCATCTCGGCCGTGTTCTGCACGGCGCGGGACAAGGTCCTGGGACAGAAGGGCGCTTGTGACGATGAAGCCGAGCCATTTCAGGAGGAAGGCCCAACGGAGCGCACGCCAAGAAACAACATCCCTGGTCATGGGGACGGTACTGATGCTTCAGCCTGCGGCCCTCAAGACAGGGCTGGTCCTGATCCGTTGTTCGGACGAGCCTGCGCACTGGATTCTGAACACTGGGCTAACCATCACCGGCCGGTATCAGCTGAGACGCTTCGGCAGCACCTGGGTATCGGTTCGGCGAGGGCTCGTGCTCTCACACGACATGTCCGGCGGCGGCACAAGTTCGTCGAGACCGCGTCCGTCGAACAGTGAGTAGGAGTCCCGCCTTTCGAATGAAGAAAGGTGCCTTCTTCACGCGATCGCAACGTCCTATTGGTGAGCTCATTTGGGCGTTATCGCGGGCCGTGGTGGCTTCGACCCCGTGCGCAAATGTACGTGCACGGGGTCCTGATCGGGCAGGAACAGGTGTCGAGCATCGTGTTGGCGGTGTTTCGCATGATGTTGGTGATCCAGAGGTCGTTGATGGGCTGGCTCCGGGATAGCGCCGAAGGTCCGCACCTCGATGAAGGGCGGCTACTCGGAGGCACGAGTGCGGCCGATTCACTCAATTGCCCAGCCGTCGGGCCCTCGGTGAAGGGTGGCCCGGACCCGTGTGCGGGCCTGGAAGGTTTGAGGCGACTGGTGCGCCCGCCGCGGTCCTCGAGGAAAGGCCGGTTCCAAGGAGGGAATCGCAAGCTGCTGCTCAGCCACGAGGTCGGGCTGCAGATGGTGCGGCCTCGATGAAGGGCGATCCCAGAAGGAACCGCAAGAGGTGGCCTGTAGGAGAACATCACGTTCTGTCAAATCCACCTGCGAGATGGGTGCTTGGCATGGCTTCGTTACGACGTCATGGTTGCGATCCTTGCCAGCCCCGGAGGGCTGGCGCCACCGCGTGGCGGTGGCCAGGGCTACCAACGAGAAGAGGGTTGCGATCCTCGCCAGCCCCGGAGGGCTGGTGGCGCCACCGGGCAGTTCGCACGCGATCCAGCCGCGGGCTTAGGTGTTGCGATCCTCGCCAACGCCGGAGGGCTGACGCCACTCGTCGGCACTGGACACGGTGCGCCGCAGGTCCCGGTTGCGATCCTCGCCAGCCCCGGAGGACTGGCGCCACCCCTCGTCAAAGACGAAGAACAGGAGCAATTTCGTGTTGTGATCCTCACCAGCTCCCGAGGGCTGGCGCCACAGCTGGTCGTGTTGGCATCAACCTCGCGGTCGGTGAGATTGCGATCCTCGCCAGCCCTGGAGGGCTGGCTCCACCGACCACAACGGCACCCAGGTGTTCCAGTCCCGGCTGTTGCGATCCTCGCCAACCCTGGAGGGCTGGCGCCACATCAAGCTGTGTGTGCGCCCAGGCATTGTCGAGATAGTTTCGATCCTCGCCAGCCGTGGCGGGCTGGCGCCGCGATCCGGAACCCGGCGTTGTCGCGGGCACCGTGAGCACGTTGCGATCCTCGCTAGCCCTGGCGGGCTGGCGCCACTTGCCCTCGGACTGCAGGTTGCCCAGGTCGTCGAGCATGTTGCGATCCTCGCCGACCCCGGAGAGCTGGCGCCACTTCTTGTTCTACCTGTTGTAACAGGTGGGCTGAATGAGTTGCGATCCTCGCCAGCCCCGGAGAGCTGGCGCCACTCGATGTCAATGTCCTCACGCGACGGCGAGCCGGGGTTGCGATCCTCGCCAGCCCCGGAGGGCTGGCGCCACGATCCGGAACCCGGCGTTGTCGCGGGCGCCGTCGGGGTTGCGATCCTCGCTAGCCCTGGCGGGCTGGCGCCACTGGCATGAAACTGCAGCAGCGACTCCACATCGAAGAAGTAGTTGCGATTCGCGCCAGTCTTGGCGGGCTGGTGCCACTGCTGTCGCGCGGCGGTGGCCGTTGCGATCCTCGCTAGCCCTGGCTGGCGCACCTTGTTTGACCAGGGGTTACTCGACGCTCTTGCGTTGATCTTAATGGGGGTTTGTAATTGACCTTCCCGTGGGGCCGCGTGGCAGGTGCTGTTGGATGCTCAGGGTTCCGAAGACGCTTTCATGCCGTTGAGCGTCAGGGCCGGCCTGGGTAATGTGCTCAGCGTCCCTGGCTGCCACGTTCCCGTGGAGGCTCCCGATGCGGGCTCACATCGTCAACAGCTACTTTCGGTTGAATTTGTTGCGTAGCTGGTTGTGATGATGGTTTGGGTTCTTCGTTAAGCGGTGTCCAGGGTCAACCTCATGTGGTGTCATGGACGGTGGTTGATCATGTTCGACGGCCGGGGGAGACATGCGTGGAGCGACGGACAATCCGGTAGGTGGTGGGGTAGCGCGGAACGAGCTGTCAGGCTCGGCCGGCACTGTGGTTCAGGCGGGAACCATCGTCGGGGGCGTGCACTTTCAGATGTCTCAGAGCTTGCCGGTTCCGCAACAGTTGCCACCCGCGCCGGGCGGGTTCGTGGAGCGGGGCGAGCAGCTCACAAAGTTGGGTGCTGGGTTTCGCGAGCAGCCAGGAGCATCGCAGTCAGGGCCGCTGATCACGTTGCTGTGCGGAACTGCGGGCGTCGGAAAGACAGCACTTGCGGTTCATTGGGCTCATCAGGTGAGTGCGGACTTCCCCGACGGCCAGCTGTACGTCGACTTGCGCGGCTATGGACCCAACCAGCCGTTGGATCCAGGCGAGGTCTTGGCCAGCTTCTTGAGAGCCCTTGGGACGCCGACAACCGAGGTGCCGGACGATCTGGCTGAACGGGCAGCGCTCTACAGGAGTCTTCTTGCCGGACGGCGAGTTCTCGTCGTGTTAGACAACGCGTGCGCCGAGAACCAAGTACGGCCCTTGCTTCCGGGCTCCTCGTCTTGCCGTGTGTTGGTCACGAGTCGTCGGGTGCTATCGAGTCTGGTCGTTGGGGAGGGCGCTGAGGTAGTCAGTGTTGACCTCCTAAATTATCCTACTGCGCTTGAGCTTCTTCGTACCCTGATCGGTTCGCGTGTTGACGAGGAACCAGCTGCTGCTGACTCCCTGATCCGGTCTTGCGCACGACTGCCGCTGGCATTACGAGTGGCGGGACAAGCAGCGTGTCTCCGGCCTTCGATGTCATTGGCTGACCTCGCGGATGATTTGACGGACCGGGACACGCAGCTGGATGTCCTGGGGGAAGACGACCCGTCAACGTCCGCGCGGACAGTGTTCTCGTGGTCCTACGAGCAGCTTCCTCGTGACGCTGCGCGAGCGTTTCGAGCCCTGGGCGTTTACCCCGGGCACGACTTCGATGCTTATGCGTTAGCAGCACTGCTGGACATCACGCCGCGGGCCGCAGGACGTGCGATTGATGCCCTGGTCAGAGCGCACCTGGTGCTTGATCCGAGGAGTGGTCGGTTCGACGTGCACGACCTCTTGCGGGCGTATGCAGAGGAAGTCGCGGAGCAGCGTGACAGCGCCGCCGACCGCAGCTCGGCGGTGCGCAGGTTGTTCGACTACTACTTGCACACCGCTGACAAGGCAGATCGGGTCATCACACCGCATCGCTACCGGATTCCACTTGACGGAGATGCGCGTCCATCGCAGGCAATGGACGACCATGACAGTGCCCTGGCGTGGCTGGATACCGAGCGCCCCAACACGACGGCGATCTTCCGCGTGACGGACTCCGCCCTGGACTCGAGTCTGTGGCAGCTGGCGTACACGCTGCGCGGCTACTACTTCCTTAGCAAGCAGTGGAAGGACTGGACGCAGACCCATGAGTTGACTCTTGAAGCCACGCAAAGGGCTGGCAATCGGTACGCCGAGGCGCAGACCCGCAACAACCTCGGACTGGCGCTGCTGGAGCAGGGACAATGGGATGCTGCGGCCGAGCAGTACGACAAGGCGCGAGAGCTCTTTGAAGCCGTGGACGACATCCACGGTGTCAGCAACGCCCTAGCCAACCGAGCAACGGTGCTGCATTACCGCGGTGATCACGAGGCGGCGTTGCATGAGAATGAGCGTGCGCTGGTCTGCTACGAGAAGACCGGATCCAGGCGAAACGCTGCGATCACCTTGCGGAGCATGGCCCTTATCGAAGTCGACCTGAAGCGCTTCGCCGCTGCCACAACGCGGCTGGAGCGGGCACTGGACCTGTTCGGCGAGCTCGGTCTGCAGCTGGACGCGGCGATGGCGCTCAACTGTCTTGGCGAGGCACACCAGCAGGCCGGCAACCAGGGAGAGGCCGAACAAGCGCACGAGCAGGCAGTGTCACTCAGCAACGAGTGTGGCAGTCGCTTCGAGTACGCCCGCGCGCATCACGGCCTGGGTCGCATCGCCGCTGGCTGTGGACGAATCTCGGAGGCAGAGTCGCATTGGGAAGAAGCGTTAGCGCATTACACCGCTTTGGGGGCGCCGGAGACTCGCCAGCTCAACGACGACAGGGCAACGCTGCAGAAGACAGCAGTCCCACAGCAACGTAGCGAGGCATGCCCTGGGGCGGACGAAAACAAGTGTCACCCGCCAGTACGATCAAGGACCGCCTACTGCTGAACAGTTGGCCTTCGTCGGACCTTGGCAGAGGTACGTGTTCCTGGGGGATGTGAATCATGCCAGCAGATGACCACGGCGAATCACATGCTGTCGCCGAAGGCAAGTCCGTGCGCGTGTTCGTGACCTACACCCATGATTCGAAGCATCACAAGCAGCTGGTCAGGCGATTCGCGGAGTTCCTACGCAGCAAGGGCGTCGATGCCAATCTGGACCAATGGGATTGCGACGTTCGCAGGGACTGGTACGCATGGATGATTGACCAGGTCAACAGTGCAGATTACGTGGCCGTCATCGCCTCGCCTGAGTACAAGCGGGTCGGCGACGGTGGACCACCGGCTGTCGATCGCCGTGGTGCTCACTCAGAAGCGGCGTTGCTGAGAGAGCTCCTGCACAGCCGACGTGACACGTGGATACTAAAACTTCTCCCTGTGGTCTTACCTGGGCGCTCCGTTGATGAGATTCCCCTGTTCCTCCAGCCTGAAACCGCTGACCACTACTTGGTTGACGGGTTCACGACGAAGGGGGCGGAAGCACTCCTCCGAACGCTCCTTGAGGTTCCCGTTCACATCCGGACGGAGTTGGGGTCGTCAGCTTCGACCATTGCCGAGCTGAAAGGCAGCCCGCCCGACTCCGATCCAGCGACGCAACCTGTGGAAGAGCTGCTCTCCGCAGAATCGTCGACTGGCGTAGAAACGCCTGGAGCTGGGGGCAGCGGGCCCTCCCCGGACTTCCCGGACCCCGTTGCGGCGCACAGCCGGAACGAAGCAGGGCATTGGCACACTCTCGCGGACCATGCCCGCTCGACGGGCGAGCTGGCGGCTGGGTTCGCTGAGTCATGGGGTGCCTCGCAGTTGGCTCGGGCGCTTGGACTTTTTCACGATGCAGGCAAGGCGTCCGCGCAGTGGCAGCGTCGGCTTCGGGAAGTCGAGGGCACCGGACGCCCTGTCGGCCGGCATGAGGACTTGGGCGCGCGGCTCTTGAAGAAGACTGCTGGACCTGCCGCGATGGCAGTGTTGGGACATCACAGCGGTCTGGACAGCGTCAAGGCATTGAAGAAAGTCCTGCGTCCTTCCGGAAAGCCGGACGAGGAGGCGACAGTCGAGCGCTTCTTCGCTGAGGTTCCAGAGGCGCACGATGTAATGGCGGGCGGATCGTTGGTCCCGTCGGCCTGGTCAGAGGATCCGCTGTTGTTCGAGATGGGATTGCGGATGACCTTCTCGGCGCTGGTGGATGCCGATCGCTTGGATACGGCGGCTCATAGTGCTGGTAAGAAGCCAGTGGGTGAATCCCTCGTGGATATGGCTGCGCTGGTCAGGCGGTTCGAGCGCGGTCGTGCAGACCTGTTGAAGCAACGCGACCCGTCGCCGATGGACGCGGTGCGACAGGAGGTCTATGAGGCTGCAGTTGCCGGCTCGCAGCAGTCTCCCGGTCTGTATCGGCTCGCGGCACCAGCGGGTTCGGGTAAGACACTGGCGCAGGGTGGCTTCGCGTTGCATCACGCGGAAAGGTGGGGAAAGCGTCGCGTCGTGGTGGCGATGCCGCTCGTCACGGTCACCGAGCAGAATGCTCAGGTGTACCGGGATCTCCTTGACGGAGAGGAACCGGTTGTTCTGGAACACCACTCCCAGGTCAAGGTGGATGAGTCGGAGGGCACCGACCATGAGGAGTGGGCGCGGCTGGCGGCTGAGAACTGGGATGCGCCGTTTGTACTGACCACGACGGTGCAGTTGTTCGAGACGCTGCTCGGTCGAAGCCCGTCGCAGGTGCGGAAACTGCACCGGTTGGCCAACTCTGTACTTGTGCTCGATGAGGTTCAAGCACTGCCGCCCCGGATGCTGCTGCCGATCCTTGATGCTCTGCGGCTGCTGGTGAAACACTTCGGAACCACCGTCCTGCTGACCTCCGCCACACAACCAACCTTCGAGGACCTGTCCGTCTGGCGAGACCTGAACTTGCAGCCGAGGGAGCTGATTAAGGACGTCGCTGGTCTTTTCGAACGTGCTCGGCGTGTGGTTTACGAATGGCGGCTAGATCCTCGACCGACGCTGGCCGAAGTCGCCGCGGAGGTCGCTGAACTGGATCAGTGCCTGGTCATCGTCAATAGCACCAAGGACGCACGGCGTCTGTATCGGGCATTGAGTGAAAAGCGCGAGAACGTGTGGCACTTGTCGAGCCGGATGTATCCGCAGCACCGTGCTCGAGTGCTTGACGAAGTTACCTCCCGGCTGAAAGCAGGTCAGCCGGTCACACTCGTAGCGACGCAGCTCGTAGAGGCAGGTGTGGACATCAGCTTCCCGGTCGTGTGGCGGGCGATCGCGCCAGCAGACTCCTTGCAGCAGTCGGCTGGCCGCGCAGGACGGCACGGCGGACCAGGCTCGGGTCGCGTCGTCGTATTCGACCCGGCCGATGGACACGCGCCGCCCGAGTACAAGGTCAGAGTGGCGATCACCCGGTCGTACTTCGGGCCGGGGTTGGCCAACCCTGACAATGCGACAGCGCTCGATTCCTACTACAAGGAGCTGTACAGCACTCTCGGGCTGGACCGCACGAATGTCCGCAACGCACGCGGTCTCAACGCCGGGCAAACCATCCAGCAGAACCGCAAGAAACTGGACTTCCGAGCTGTTGTCGAAGGACCCGCGACGGACGTTGGTCACCACGCTGGCAAGCCGGATCGGACCAAGGCATTCCGGATGATTGAGCAGAACACGGTGCCAGTCGTCATCGTCGATGCCAACGACAGCGCCGCCGAAGATGTACGCGGCAAGCTAAAACAGCTCGAAGAGCGCGAAGCCTATCCAACCGAGGTCATGCGTGGATTGCAGGGATGGATCGTCACGCTGCCGGTCTGGACGGTGAAAGCGGAGTCCACGCGGGAGCGTCTGGAGCGGCTCGGTGGTGACCTCCATTTGTGGTTGGGGCCGTACGACGCCGCGGTCGGTATCGACGATGATCCAGTCGTCACCGATACGACGGGATAACAGCGGGGGAGCCGGGGTACTGGGGCTTGGCCGAGGCTGTTCGATCGCGGCCAGGTCATTCACGGCACGGAGGTCACTGGTGGTGCGTGGACTGTGTTCTGACTGGCCGGGAACCGGCCTTCTGTTTGAGCCTTGTGGTTCTTTCGGGTGAAGGTTGCCAAAAAGGTCACGGTGTCGGCGACCAGGCAAGATCATCCACTTGATGCAAACAACAACTCGTGCGGGATCTCGTTGGAAAGAACCGAAACCGGTCGTGGTTGAGGTCTGGGGCGACGGAGCACTGTTCACGAATCCCGCCTTGAAGACGGAGCGGGTGACCTACCCGGTGATGACTCCGTCGGCGGCAGTCGGCGTGCTGGAGTCGATCTTCTGGAAACCGGAGATTTCCTGGCGGATCGAGTACATCGAAGTCCTCAAGCCCATCCAGCAGTTCACCTTGCGTCGCAACGAGACAACGGACCTAGTGTCCCTCAGCGATGCGGCCAGTGGGCAGCGACGCGTCGACACCGTCGAGAACAGGGTTCAGCGCAACGCTGTGTGCCTGCGCGATGTGCGCTACCGCATCCACGCTCAGGTTGAGTTGAAATCGAGGGCGACCAAACCTGCAGCGGCTTACCGCGACCAGTTCCGACGGCGAGTGGAATCTGGACGCTGCTTCGCCCAGCCGTACCTGGGGACCCGCGAGTTCACCGCCTACTTCAGTACTCCCACCGACCATGCACCGTTGCCGTTCTCGTCGTACCTGGGCTGGATGTTGCACACCGTGGACCATGCCACCAGCCCGCCTTCGTTCACCTGGTTCGAGGCAGAGCTGCGCAACGGAGTCCTGCACGTGCCAGCGGCCGGCGTACTAGCGCAGGGTGAGGAATACGCCGATGCTTCTCAATAAGCTCGCCGAGTACGCTCACGAGCACAGCGATACCAGCCGCCCCTTTCACGCCACATACGAATTCCATTGGCAGCTGAACATCGGAACCAGTGGCGGAGGGATCTCTGAGGTCAACCTGATCCCGCTGGCAGATGAGTCCGGTAATGGACGCGGTATCCCTCACGAGGTACCTGCAATCGTCCGCACGTCAGGTCCAGAACCCTTCCTGGTTGCGGATGATGTTCAGTACGTCCTTGGATGGGACGACGAGAACGAGGTGAGCAAGCGGGTACGCGACTGCCACAAGGCTTTCGTCGAGATCGTCCTGCAGTGGAGCGGCAGCGCTGAAGGTGCAGATGACGACGTTGCCCAGGTTGTCGCGGAGTTCTACCGTTCTGGCGGGCCGAGCAAGCTGGACAAGCCCGAAGATGTCACGGCAAAGCAACGCGTCCTCATCGCAGTAAACGGACAGCCCGCCTACGATGCGCCATCAGTCGTGCCGTACTGGATTTCGGAAGTCGTTCGCCGCAAAGGAACTGGCAAGAGTGGGCGTTGCCTGGTTTGCGGAAAGACTGCGCCGTTGTTGAAGACCATGCCAACCTTCATCCCGGCGAAACTGGTTCCAGGCGCCGATTCCAGAGGCGCAGCACTGGTGAGCATCAACGAGCCAGTCTTCGGCTACGACCTCGCAGAACAACTCGTTCACACCCCTATCTGCGTCCACTGCTGCAACGACGTTCCCCTGGGGTTGATCTCGATCCTCGACAGCGGTCATGTCCTCACACATTCCGGGCAGGACAGCCGGTCGGCATGGTGGTTGGTCAACCCAGGTATAGAACCCTCTGTCGAGTACCTGGATGAGCCGGATGCCGACGTCGTCGTCGAGCGACTTCGCAGCGTGTGGAAAGCCGATGAATCAGACATCGAAGACCATCTCGACGATGATGACCTGGGTTTGTTCTGCTCGATCTCAGTCGGCGGGAACCGTTCTCGCGTCATGGTCCAAGATTGGATCGAGATGCCGCTGGCCCGACTTGAACGCAACATCCGAAAATGGTTCCGCGATCAGGAAATCAAGCCCCAAAAGCCGGGAGACAGACGCATCCACGGCATCACAGCCTTTGCCGAAGCACTCGGCCGCTGGGATCCACAAAAGCAGCGCTACGCGCCCTTTGAGGCCCGCAACGCCGATCGGCCACGCGATGTGTCTCGTGCGCTGCAACGCAGCGCCTTCCGAAAGGTTCCTCTCGCTCCTGCCCTACGGGCACACCTCGTCCGTCGCATCTGCCGCGATGGGCACGTCGACGATTGTCGAGCAGCCCTGATCCGGCTCGCCCTCAACCGAAACACATCTCGCGAGGAGGCCACTCCCTTGCCCCCAGGACTCGACCCCACCTACCAGGAACCGGCTTACCTCGCCGGCCGCCTGTTCGCCGTCCTCACTCAACTCCAGCTGGCCGCCAACACAGACCTCAACAAGAAAGGCAGCGCCAACGGGGAACGCCTCCGGCTGAACACCACCTACGCAGACAGGTTCTTCGCCGGAGCAGCGCGCAACCCTCGCGCTGCCTTGGTTGCGGGACGCCTGGATGCCAAAGCGTGGTTCAGCAAGCTCCGCCGCGGTGGACACCACGGCATGGCCGTTCACTTCGAGAACCAACTCACCGCCATCTACCACCTGCTCGAGGCCACAAGCGGCGTTCCGGCAACCAACAACCTGCGCCAGCAGGAGCAGTTCATCCTCGGCTACCACCACCAAAAAGCCGAGCGCTCCAACAAGAACTCCCAGGACGAGCCTGGCGAACCGACTGACACCCAGCCTGCCTGACCAAGAAGGTGACACCTGGCATGACCGCTCAGACCACGCCCCATCTCGACCCCGCCGTGAGACACGACATCGTGTTCCTGTTCGACGTCACTGACGGCAATCCCAACGGCGATCCCGATGCCGGAAACCGACCCCGCACGGATGATGAAACCGGCCACGGACTCGTCACAGACGTCGCAATCAAACGCAAGATCCGAGACACCCTTCCCCTTGCCGCTGGCAGCGATGCGGAGCGCTACGGAATTTTCGTCGAAGCTGGTCACGCGTTGAACACACGATTGGAAGAGGCATACCAAGCCCACGGCTGGCAGCTCGAAGAAACCGGCAGCAAGAGACGACGCACGATCAACGCGGAGCAAGCCGAACAAGCACGCGCATGGCTATGCCACCGCTACGCCGACATCCGACTCTTCGGAGCTGTCCTCTCCTCGGGCAAAACGAATGCCCTTGGCCAGATTCGGGGACCACTCCAAGTCACCATGGCGCGAAGTGTCGACCCGGTCTTCCCCATGGACCACGCCATCACCCGCGTGACCCAAACCCGCCAGGAAGACATCGACAAAGGCGAAAGCACCGAGATGGGAAGCAAGTGGACCGTCCCATATGGACTCTACCGCGCCGAACTGTCGTACTCCGCAGTGCGTGGCACGAAAACCGGGGTCGATGCCCGAGACTTTGAACTACTGTACCGAACCCTCGAGATGATGTTCGACCACGACCGCACCGCCACCCGCGGCACCATGACTGCCCGAGGACTGTACGTCTTCAGCCACAACAGCGCCTTCGGCAGCGCGCCAGCCCACAAACTCACCGAACGCGTTGCTATCACCCGTGCTACGAGTGCTACAGAACCCCCGCGAGGATTTGCCGATTACACCGTGACTCTCAACGACGACGCTCTTCACAACGGCGTGACCGTCACCAAACTCATCGCCTGATCCTCGAGGAATCACATCTGCGTCAACGTAGAGGCCGCTGACGCTGTACTCGTAGCGTCACGTCAGCTTCGCGAGTGAGCGAGGATCGCACCGTCAACAAGGATCACGTGAGCCGGCGGGGCAAGCTGGCCATAACGCCAGCGTTCCCAGGGACTGGCGAGGATCGCAACAACCAGGTGCCGGACCGGATGCGCACCGAGCACGGGCTGGTGCGCCGGCCCTTCGGGGCTGGCGAGGATCGCAACATCGACTTACGCGGATGATCGAACCATTCATGGATCGTGGCGCCAGCCCTCCGGGGCTGGCGAGGATCGCAATCCCAGCATGTCCACCTGGAGCCCCACGTACAACCCCGTGGCGTCAGCCCGTCGTGGCTGGCGAGGATCGTAACCAGATTGCCATCACGTACCCACGTACGCGTTCGGTTCCAGAGATAGTCGTGCCGCCAGCGGGTGATCGGCCGACCGTTGGCGTATCGCAGTAGCGGCGCGTCGAGTTCGAAGCCGACCGGTGCGTGGCGTGTGCCTCGAGATGAGTCATTAGCGTGGGGGAGACCGGCTGCCACCGGACTGTCTCGCCCTTCTCGTGGAGACGAACCAGGCAGTTCTTGCGGTCGAGGTCTCTTGGGCGAATGGCGAGTCCGTCACCGCGGCATGCTGTCTCGGTGTGGAGTCGCAGCAGCGTCGAATCCAGGACAGGGGCATTTCCTATCGTGGCAGCGATGTGAATGATCGTTGGGATGCGCGCTTACCGTCATCTCGGCCGTTGATTGGCTTCACCAGCAGCGCACTCCACCCTGCGCTTGGCCATGCACGCACCACATGGCTGCTGTCACTCCTGCGCTAGTTCGGTACCGAACTCTGGCCGGACATCACTGGATTCATCGAGCGTACCTTTGATGTCGCCGATGTCCACGGCTTGCTGGATGCAGCAGACCTGAACGAAAGCGACGAAGCGACCTTCTTCGCACGGTACTTCTACCTGGTCTTCTCCGACACCACCAGCAACGCCCTGGAAGCGTTCCTGAGCCATCCGAACTGGCGCGTCCGGACGGCACTCGCCGAAGTAATCCGCGATGAGCACGCCCCGGCGGGAGCGCCGGGAACGGACATCCTGGAGCAGTTGGTCCGCGATGCTGACTACAAGGTGCGTGCCGCCGTGGAGCTGGCCGCGACTCGCGCACCCCATTCGCTTGCTGAGCGTCACCTCACCACGCTTCTCAACGATGAGAACTGGCACGTTCGCGAATGTGCGCTTCGCAGCCTCGATCCTCTCGGGCCGGGCCACCCTCGGCAAGAACTGGTGCATACGGCCCTCGCGGTGATCAAGGGTCTGCCCAGGGTTTGGTTGTCACTTGGGTTTGAGTGGTTCAGGCCGCGTGTGCGGTGGTGTAGATGGTCTCAAACTCGACCGGGGTGAGTTTGCCCAGGCGTCGTTGTCGACGTTTGCGGTGGTATTTCGTCTCGATCCAGGACACGATCGCCAGCCGGAGTTCCTCGCGGGTGTGCCACCGCCTGGTGTCGAGAACGTTCTTTTGCAGCAAGGAAAAGAACGATTCCATCGCGGCATTGTCCCCACACGCCCCGACCCTGCCCATGGATCCGGCCAGCTGGTGGCGGCGCAACAGTCGCCGGAACTTCTTCGACCGGAACTGGCTGCCCCTGTCGGAATGAACGATCACTTCGCGCGGGTCGCGGAGCGCGATAGCGTTGCGCAATGCCGCGACTGCGAGTGAGGACTTCATGCGATCGGAGATCGAGTAGCCCACGATGCGGTTGGAGTAGCAGTCCTTGACCGCACACAGATACAACTTTCCTTCGCTGGTGGGGTGTTCGGTGATGTCGGTCAACCACGTGACATTCGGGGCGGTGGCGGTGAATTTCCGGCCCACGAGGTCGTCGTGCACCGGCGGACCCGACTTGCGGAACCGGGCCTTTTTCTTGGCATGCACCGAGAAGATGCGTTGCATCGAACAGATCCGCCAGACCCGGTTCTCCGACGCGACGAACCCGCGGGTCGTGAGTTCGTCGGCGATGAACCGATATCCCTCGGTGGGGTCGTCGGCGTGGACCTCGAGCGCGGCGTTGATCAAATGTGCGTCGTCGAAGTCCCGTTGCGAGACCGGCTCATCGCACCACTG
>NZ_JBSFBZ010000098.1:0-15853 GCF_053593195.1 Saccharopolyspora sp. NPDC002376 | reverse complement strand
CCTGCTCACCACGCACGACCTGGACGAGGTGGAGAAGCTGGCCGACCGCATCTTGATCCTGGCTCACTGCTACGCACTCACGACCGGTCGGACGCGCCCAACTGACCGTCGTGGGCGGCTACTGCGATGCTGCGTCGCAGGTCAGGGCAGGATTCCGTGGGCTTGCCAGCGGGCCGGGAGGCGAACTCCGCGCATTGCTGGGTGCTCTCGGCGCTCCACTGGACGCTGGTGTGCTGCGGGCTGTTCTTCTTCGCCAGCACCCACGCCGCGCACCGCTCGCACTGGACCGGGCACAGGCCTTCGCGCAGGTACAAGTCCCGGTCGTCGGCCGTGCCCTCGCGGACGGCGGCGCGCTGGTGCGGCCGGTCGGCGAGGTCGGGTGCCTTGGCCCAGGTGGACATCAGCTCTGCGCCTCCTTGCGCGCCAGGTTCTCCGCGACCTCGCGCTCCCACACCTCGTTGGCCCGGGTGGTGTCCACTTCGAACTCGAAGCGCGCCACCATGTCGTCGGTGACCTCCTCGGCGTCCACGTAGAACTGGTCGTACCAGCGGCGCAGCTGGTACACCGGGCCGTCCTCCTCGCACAGCAGCGGGTTGTCGATGCGGGTCTTGTTCCGCCAGATCTCCACGTCCTGCAGGAATCCGACGCCGGTGTTCTTGGCGATCTTGGCCGCCAGCTTGTCGGCGTCCTCGTCGGAGAGCCCGGGCAGCTTCTTGACCAGCACACCCCACTGCAGCACGAAGGAGTCCGCGCTGATCGGGTAGTGGCAGTTGATCAGGATCGTCTCGATGGTGAAGCCCTTGTACTCGTTCCACAGCCGGTCGATCATGTACGACGGCCCGTAGTACGAGGCCTCCGAGCGGACCACGTTCTCGCTGCCGGAGTAGCTGCCCGCGCCGATGTCGGGCCGGCCCTTGGTGGTCAGGTACTGGCTGGCGACGTGGCCTTCGAAGACGTTCTTGAAGTAGGTCGGGAACGCGAAGTGGATGTAGAAGAAGTGCGCCATGTCCACCACGTTGTCCACGATCTCGCGGCAGTTCGAGCCCTCGATGCGCACCGAGTCCCAGGTCCAGTTGCTCCACTCGCCGGAGTCCACCTCCGGCAGCTCCGGGATCGTCACGTGCGCTGGAGGCGGGTTGCCCTGCGGGTCGTTCCACACGAACAGCTGCTTGTTGCGCTCCATCGCCAGCCACGCGCGGGTGCGCGCCCGCAGCGGAATCCGCTTGGCGTAAGGGATTTCCGCGCAGCGACCGTTGCCGGACCAGCGCCAGTCGTGGAACGGGCAGGCGATCGCGTTGCCCTTCACGGTGCCTTGGCTGAGGTCGCCGCCCATGTGCCGGCAGTACGCGTCGAGAACGTTGAGCTCGCCGTCTTCACTTTGGAACACGACGAGTTTCGTGCCGAAGGCCTCCACCGCGTGCGGCTGGCCGTCCTTGTACTGCTCGGCCAGGCCGAGGCAGTGCCAGCCGCGCGCGAACCTGGTGGGTGGCGTGCCGACGTCAATGGTGCGAACCTCGTCGTTGCTTGCCGCGGTCATCTCGTCCCTCCCGCTCGTTCCGCGCCGGATGCCAGGTGCCGGGCGGCGAGATATCCGAACGTCATCGCAGGTCCGAGCGTTGCGCCCGGTCCGGCGTAGGTGTGGCCCATCACGGCGGAGCTGGTGTTGCCCGCCGCGTAGAGCCCGTCGATGGGCGTACCGTCCTCGCGCAGCACGCGCGCGTGCACGTCGGTGCGCAGCCCGCCCTTGGTTCCGAGGTCGCCCGGCACGATCTTCACCGCGTAGAACGGCGCGACCTCCAGAGCGGCCAGGCTGGGGTTCGGCTTGTTGGTCGGATCGCCGTAGTAGCGGTCGTATCCGCTCGCGCCGCGCTGGAAATCGGCATCGACACCGCTGTGCGCGAACCCGTTGAACCGCTCAACAGTGCTGCGCAACGCGTCGGCCGGAACGTCGATGCGCGAGGCCAGCTCGTCGATGGTGGTGGCGCGGTGGATGGCGCCGTGCTTGTACCAGTGTCCAGGGAACGGCTGCCGCGGGCCGAGCCCGGCGAACATGTACCGGTTCCGGTAGCGCTGGTCGGCGATCAGCCAGGTCGGCATGTTCTGCGCCGGCCCGTCGCCGGAGCCGTACATCGCGTGCACCGCGTCGACGTAGGGTGCGGCCTCGTTGACGAAGCGCTCACCTGCACCGTTGACCAGGATGCAGCCCGGCAGGGTGCGCTCGGCGAGGCAGAACCACGGACCGCCGGGCAGCGGCACCGACGGCCCCCACCAGGCGTCGTCCATCAGCTCCACGGCCGCTCCGAGCCGTTGCGCGGCGAGGATGGCATCGCCGGTGTTGGCCTTGGCGCCGACGGTCCACTGGGTGCCGATCGGATCGCGCTGGTGCTGCTTGCGCAACACCTCGTTGTGCTCGAAACCGCCTGCTGCCAGCACGATTCCGCGTCGCGCCGCCAGCGTCCGGCGCTCGCCGTCGCGCTCTACGACGACACCGGTGACCCGGCCGTCTTCCTGCTCCAACTCGACCAGCGGCGTGTTCAGCAACACCGGGACACCTGCGTCGCGCAGCCCGACCCGCAGCCCGGCGGTCAACGCCTGGCCCAGGCCGAGCAGGTGCTTGCGGCGGGCTCGGGCCAGTAGCCAGCGCAGCCCGACGCGCACCGCGCGCAGGGGCCCGCGTGGGTGGCGGGCTAGCAGGTTGAGCCAGCGGAAGTCTGCCTGGGTGATGACCAGGTTCGCCGGTGCCTTGCGGTAGCCGCGTTCGAGGTCGGGGAGCAGGTCGCCGAGGATCCGGCCGTCCAGCGGCGCCGGTTCGATGGACCGTCCGCCGACCCGGCCGCCGGGGGCTTCCGGGTAGTAGTCGGCGTAGTCGGTCACCCAGTGCATGCGCAGCGGCGTGCGCGGCAGCAGCTCGGCGAGCATCCGCGGCCCGGCGTCCAGGAACGCCTCCTGCCGCTCGGCGCTGACCGCGTCGCCGACGATGTGAGCGAGGTAGCTGCGTGCTGCCTCGGGTGTGTCGGTGATGCCCGCGGCGGCCAGGACGTGGTTGTTGGGTATCCACACGCCGCCGCCGGACCGGGCCGTGGATCCGCCGAACTTGGCGGCCTTCTCCACGACCACC
The DNA here is from genome assembly GCF_053593195.1 of Saccharopolyspora sp. NPDC002376. NCBI lineage: Bacteria > Bacillati > Actinomycetota > Actinomycetes > Pseudonocardiales > Pseudonocardiaceae > Saccharopolyspora > Saccharopolyspora sp. NPDC002376. Next base: position 12,735 of record NZ_JBSFBZ010000098.1, on the reverse strand, counting down.
GCGTCGAGCCCGTGCAGCGCTGCGGTCAGCGCCGCCGCCATGCCCGCGGCTCCGCTGCCGACCACCACGACGTCGAACCTGTCTGCGGTCATCGCCCCTCCTCGCGCTCAGCCTCGCGATCAATACTGAAACATGTTATAGATTTCTGCACCAGTGGCGCTATGGTGTAGCCAGAAATCAAGCAGTTGTTCGCTCGAAGCCGTGAAGAGAACCTGTTTCAAACTGGTGAGGATGCGATGGCTCAGCGCAGCACGTTGCACGCCGATGTGGTGATCATCGGCTTCGGCGCGGCCGGGGCTTGCGCGGCGCTGGAAGCGGCGCACGCCGGGGCCCGGGTGGTGGTGCTCGACCGGTTCGGCGGTGGCGGCGCGAGCGCGTTGTCCGGCGGTGTGGTCTACGCCGGCGGCGGCACGCGGGAGCAGCGCGCGGCCGGGGTGTCCGATTCGCCCGAGGCGATGTTCGCCTACCTGCGGCAGGAGGTCGGCGACGCGGTCTCGGAGCGCGCCCTGCTCCGGTTCTGCGAAGGCAGCACCGAGATGATCAACTGGTTGGCGCAGCACGGCGTGCCGTTCGAGGGCAGCCTGTGCCCGTACAAGACCTCCTACCCGAGCAACCAGCACTACCTCTACTACTCGGGCAGCGAAGCCTCCGGCGGATTCCGCGACGTCGCGCCTCCGGCCCCGCGCGGCCACCGCGCCAAAGGTCGGGGCAAGTCGGGGAAAGTGCTCTTCAACGCACTGGCCGCGGAGGTGCGGCGAGCTGGTGTGCAGGTGTTGACGCAGACGCGGGCGACGGAGCTCATCGTCGACGCTGATGGGCGGGTCTGCGCGGTGGAATGCGAGCGGCTGCGCGGAACTGCGGCACGCGAGCATCGAGTGGTGAGCCGGGTGGCGGCGAAACCCGGTCTCTACGTGCCGAAACTGGCCCGGAAGTTGCACCGGCGCGCCGAGCGCTTGGAGCGCCGCGCGGAACCGCTGCGGATCCACGCCGACCGTGCGGTGATCATCGCGGCCGGTGGTTTCGTGTCGAACCGGGAGATGATGCGCCGCCAAGCGCCCGCCTACCGCGCCGGGCTGCCACTGGGCACGCAAGGCGACGACGGCAGCGGAATCCGGCTGGGGGAGAGCGTCGGCGGGGTGCCGGACAAGCTTGACCGGGTGTCCGCGTGGCGGTTCATCACGCCGCCGAGCGCGCTGCTGTCCGGGCTGCTGGTCGACCAGCACGGATCGCGCATCGGCGACGAATCCCGCTACGGTGCGGCGCACGGCCAAGCGATCGTGGAGGAGCACGGCGGACGCGGCTGGCTGCTCGTCGACCGGGACCTGCGGCGCCAAGCGAAGCACCAGGTGCGCAGCCAAACGGTGTGGTTCCAGCGGATACAGGCGGAATACCTGCTGGCCACTGCGGTAACCGGCGACACGATCGACGTGGTGGCGCGAAAAGCGGGCGTCGATCCAGGACATCTTCAGGCCACTGTGGACGCGCACAACGACGCGGCCCGGGCGGGAAAGCCAGACCCGGCTGGGAAACCAGCGGACTTCGTGCGGGCCGTGGACCAGCCGCCGTACTCGCTGCTGGATGTCTCGGTGCGGCCCAGCACGGCCTACCCGTGCCCGGTTCTGACCCTCGGCGGCTTGCGCGTCGACGAGGACACCGGGCAGGTGCTCGACGAACGCGGCGGCCCGGTAGCGGGGCTGTACGCGGCCGGGCGGTCGGCGGTCGGGATCTGCTCGAACTCCTACATCAGCGGGCTTTCCCTGGCCGACTGCGTCTTCTCCGGCCGCCGCGCCGGAGTCCACTCGGTGAAGGAGCTGACCGATGCTGACAGTTGAGACGCGCACCGAGATCGCGCAGCGCTTGTGGGACGCCGAGGTCCACCGCGCGCCGATCCCACCGCTGGTGGAAACGCACCCGCAGCTCGACGCGGTGGACGCCTATCAGGTCCAGCTGCTCAACGTGCAGCGCCGCGACGAACCGGTGCTGGGTCACAAGGTCGGCCTGACCTCGCCGGTCATGCAGCAGATGATGGGCGTCTCCGAACCCGACTACGGGCACCTGCTGTCGAGCATGCGGCTGTGGGAGGGCGAACCCGTCGACGCCGGGCGCTACTGCGTGCCCCGGGTGGAGGTCGAGGTCGGCTTCGTGCTCGGCGAGGACCTGCCCGCCGAGTGCACCGAGGCAGACGTGCTGGCGGGCACCGAGGCGCTGGTCCCGGCGATCGAGCTGATCGACAGCCGGATCGCGGACTGGCGGATCAGCCTGGTGGACACCATCGCCGACAACGCCTCATCGGCCGGCTTCGTGCTCGGCGCGGCCCGCATCGAGCCCGGCGACGTCGACCTCCGCGCGATCGACGCGACGCTGCTGCGCAACGGTGACCCCGTCGAGCGCGGCCGATCCGACGCGGTGCTGGGCAATCCGGCGACGGCGGTGGCTTGGCTGGCCCGCAAGGTGTCCGCCTTCGGCGTCCGCGTCCGAGCCGGGAACGTCGTGCTCCCCGGCTCTTGCACCAGAGCCATCGACGTCACCCCAGGCGACACCTTCCGAGCCGACTTCCAGTCCGCAGGAACCGACCTCGGCTCCGCGTCCCTGGAGTTCCGGTCGTGAGCGGGGTGCCAATTTCGCGAGAAATTGACGTTCACCCGGGTGACGGTCAATTTCTCGCGAAATTGACCAACTCAGGCGTGGCGGAGGGTCACCCAGCAGTGGGGGTGGTGCCAATTTCTCGCGAAATTGACCACCCCGGGGGTGACGGAGCAAGCAGTGGAGTTCGAGGGAAGGAGGTGCGATGAGCAAGAGGACTGCGGCGATCGTCGGGTCGGGGAACATCGGGACCGACCTGTTGTACAAGCTGAGCCGGTCCGCGCACATCGAGCCCAGGTGGATGATCGGCATCGATCCGGCCAGCGCCGGGCTGCGCCGGGCCGCGGACCTGGGCGTGGAAGCCAGCGCGGAAGGCGTGGACTGGCTGCTGGACAACCACCGGCCCGACGTCGTCTTCGAAGCCACCTCGGCGGGCGTGCACCGGGCCAACGCGCCCCGCTACGCCGAAGCCGGCATCCGCGCCGTCGACCTCACCCCGGCCGCGATCGGGCCGTACGTGGTGCCGCCGGTGAACCTCGGCCAGCACCTCGACGCGCCGAACGTCAACCTGATCACCTGCGGCGGCCAGGCCACCATCCCGATGGTGCACGCGGTCTCGCGGGTGGTGCCCGTCGAGTACGCCGAGATCGTCGCTTCGGTGGCATCGGTGTCGGCCGGACCGGGCACCCGCGCCAACATCGACGAGTTCACCCGCACCACCAGCACCGGGATCGAGGTGCTGGGCGGGGCGCAGCGCGGCAAGGCGATCATCGTGCTCAACCCGGCCGACCCGCCGGTGATCATGCGCGACACCATCTTCTGCGCGATCCCCGCCGACGCCGACACCGACGCGATCGCCGCCTCCATCGAGAAGATGGCCGCCGAGATCGCCGAGTACGTGCCCGGTTACCGGATGCTGGTGGAGCCGCAGTTCGACCCGCCGTCCGCGGCCACCGGCGGCAAGGCGCGGGTGGCGATCTTCGTGGAGGTCGAGGGCGCGGGCGACTTCTTGCCGCCGTACTCGGGAAATCTCGACATCATGACCGCCGCCGCGGTGCGGGTGGGCGAGCAGCTCGTGCAGAAGGAGGCAGTGCGATGACCGGTCTGCCCAGCACCTACTCCGACGCGCTCGATCTGCGCATCACCGACACCTCGTTGCGCGACGGCTCGCACCACAAGCGCCACCAGTTCACCGCGACCGAAGTGCGTGACATCGTCGCGGCGCTGGACGGCGCGGGCGTTCCGGTGATCGAGGTGACCCACGGTGACGGGCTCGGCGGCTCGTCGTTCAACTACGGCTTCTCCCGCACGCCGGAGCAGGAACTCATCACCATCGCCGCGGAAACCGCGCAGCGGGCCAAGATCGCGGTGCTGATGCTGCCCGGCGTCGGGGTCAAGGACGACATCGTCGTCGCCCGCGACAACGGCGCGTCGGTGTGCCGGATCGCCACCCACTGCACCGAAGCCGACGTGTCGGAGCAGCACTTCGGCCTGGCCCGCCAGCTCGGCCTGGAAACCGTCGGGTTCCTGATGATGGCGCACTCGCAGCCACCGGAGGTGCTGGCCAAGCAGGCGCGGATCATGGTCGACGCGGGCTGCCAGTGCGTCTACGTCGTGGACTCGGCCGGCGCCCTGGTGCTGGAGCAGGTCGCCGAGCGGGTCTCCGCGCTAGTCGCGGAGGTAGGTGGCCAGGCGCAGGTCGGGTTCCACGGGCACGAGAACCTCGGTGTCGCGGTGGCAAACTCGGTGGCCGCGGCGCGTGCCGGCGCGGTGCAGATCGACGGCAGCGCAAGGCGTTTCGGCGCCGGGGCGGGCAACACGCCGGTCGAGGCGTTCGTCGGGGTGTGCGACAAGCTCGGCATTCGCACGGGCGTCGACTTCTTCGCCATCGCCGACGCCGCTGAGGACGTGGTGCGCCCTGCCATGCCGGAGGAATGCCTGCTGGATCGCTCGGCGCTGATGATGGGCTACGCCGGGGTGTACTCCAGCTTCCTCAAGCACGCCGCCCGCCAAGCTGAGCGCTACGGCGTCAGCGAGGCGGAACTGCTGGTGAAGGCAGGCGAGCGAAAGCTCGTCGGCGGCCAGGAAGACCAGCTCATCGACATCGCGCTGGAGCTCAAGCGCTCGTGAGTGTTTGGGGCGCTATAGCACCCCGAAGTGCTCACGAAGGTAACGAGATGCGGAAACGGAGCGCCGATGAAGGACAGTCGAGCAGTCGTGGAACGGGTGCGGGGACTGCTGCCCGACCTGCGGGAACGGGCGCAGCGAGCCGAGGAACTGCGCAGAATCCCGGACGAGACCATAGCGGACCTGCAGGAGATCGGGTTCTTCTCGCTGCTGCAACCGGAGCGCTACGGCGGCTGCGAGGCCGACCCGCTGGAGTTCTACACCGCGGTCAAACTCCTTGGCAGCGCCTGCGGATCCACGGGATGGGTCGCCTCGATCCTCGGGGTGCACCCGTGGCACCTGGCGCTTTTCCCGCAGGAGGCGCAGGACGACGTCTGGGGCAAGGACCCGAACACCCGCATCTCCTCGTCCTACGCGCCGATGGGCAAGGCGAAGATCGTCGACGGCGGCTACCTGCTGAACGGGCGCTGGAGCTTCTCCTCCGGCTGCGACCACGCCTCGTGGGTGTTCGTCGGCGGCCCGGTCGAGGACGGTGACGGCAAGCCGGTGGACTTCTGCACCTACCTGCTGCCGCGCGGTGACTACCGGATCGAGGACGTCTGGGACACCGTCGGTCTGCGCGGCACCGGCAGCAACGACGTCGTGGTGGAGAACGCGTTCATCCCGCAGCACCGGGTGCTGAGCTTCATCGCGATGTCGCGGAACAAGTGCCCCGGCCAGGAGATCAACACCTCGCCGCTGTACCGGATGCCGTGGGGGACGGTGCACCCGTCGACCATCACCGCGCCGATCATCGGCATGGCCCAGGGCGCTTACGACGCGCACGTGGAGCACCAGGTCAAGCGCGTCCGGGCGGCGTTCGCGGGGGAGAAGGTCAAGGAGGACCCGTTCGCCAAGGTGCGGATCGCCGAAGCGGCCAGCGAGATCGACGCGGCCTGGCTTCAGCTGACCCACAACCTGTCCGAGGAGTACGAGCTGGCCAAGGCCGGTGAGGAGATCCCGTTCTCGCTGCGGCTGCGCGCTCGTCGTGACCAGGTGCGGGGTACCGCGCGGGCGATCTCGGCGGTGGACCGGCTCTTCGAGAACTCCGGCGGACGCGCGCTGTGGTCGGGAACCCCGATCCAGCGCTTCTGGCGCGACGCCCACGCCGGCCGCGTGCACGCCGCCAACGACCTGGAACGCGCTTACCTGATGTTCGGTACCGGAGAATTCGGCCAGCCAGTGAAGGACACGATGGTCTGATGGTCACTTTCGACAGCACGAGCCGCACCGCGAAGCTGCCGTCCGGGCTGACCTTGCACTACCACGAGGCCGGTGATCCGGATCAGTCCACTGTGGTCATGCTGCACGGCGGTGGTCCCGGCGCCTCGTCGTGGAGCAACTTCGCCCGCAACATCCCGGTTTTCGCCGAGCGCTTCCACGTCGTCGCGGTGGATCAGCCCGGCTTCGGGCGCTCGGACAAGCCCACCGAGCACGGCCAGTACTTCACCCACAGCGCATCGGCGCTGCTCGAACTGCTCAATGAGATCGGTGTCGAACGCGCGCACCTGCTGGGGAACTCGTTGGGTGGCGGCACTGCGGTCCGCTTCGCGCTCAACAACCCGGACCGCGCCGGACGACTGGTCCTGATGGGTCCGGGTGGATTGAGTCTGAACGTGTTCGCGCCCGATCCCACCGAAGGCGTGCGCAAGCTCAGCGTGTTCGGCGCACCGCCGGGGCCGAGCAAGGAGAAGCTCGCGGACTTCTTGCGGACGATGGTCTACGACCAGTCGCTGATCACCGACGAGCTCGTCGAGGAGCGTTTCGCCGCCGCGTCCGCGCCGGAGTCGCTGGCCGCGATGCGCGCGATGGGTGCGTCGTTCATGCAGCCGGACACCTTCGAAGAAGGCCTGCTCTGGCGGGAAGCGCACCGGCTGCGGCAGCGCGTCCTGCTGGTCTGGGGTCGGGAGGACCGGGTGAACCCCCTGGACGGCGCGTTGCTCGGACTCAAGTTGATCCCCCGCGCGCAGCTGCACGTGTTCGGTCGCTGCGGGCACTGGGCGCAGCTGGAGAAGTTCGCCGAATTCAACCGGATCGCCAGGGACTTCCTGCTCGACTGAAGCCCTGGCACGTGGGAGGAGGCCCGCCGTGGGCATTCGTTCGCTCGGCTACCTGCGCATCGAAGCCACCGACGTCGAAGCGTGGCGCGTGTACGGGTTGAAAGTGCTCGGCATGGTCGAAGGCAGCGGATCCAACCCGGACGCGCTCTACCTGCGGATGGACGACTTCCCGGCCCGGCTGGTGATCCTGCCGGGGGAGCAGGACCGGCTGGAGTCCGCCGGTTGGGAGGTCGCCACCGAGGCGGAGTTCGACGAGGTCAAGCAGCGGCTCGACGCGGCAGGCGTCCCGTACGAGGAAGGCACCGCTGAAGAACTGGCGGATCGGCGGGTCAACGGGCTGATCCGGTTCGCCGACCCGTCCGGCAACGGACTGGAGGTCTTCCACGGGGTAGCGTTGCAGCACCGCCGCGTCGTCAGCCCCTACGGACACCGGTTCGTCACCGAGGAGCAGGGGCTCGGGCACGTAGTGCTGTCCACCCACGACGACGAGGCCGCGCTGCGCTTCTATCGAGACGTGCTGGGATTCCGGCTGCGCGACTCGATGCGACTGGCCCCGGAACTGGTCGGCCGCCCGTCCGACGGTGACCCGGCGTGGCTGCGGTTCTTCGGCTGCAACCCGCGTCACCACAGCCTGGCGTTCCTGCCGATGCCCACGCCCAGTGGGATCGTGCACCTGATGGTCGAGGTCGCCGACGTCGACGACGTGGGGCTGGCACTGGACCGGGCGCAGCGGCGGAAGGTGCCGCTGTCGGCGACGCTGGGACGGCACGTCAACGACCTGATGCTGTCGTTCTACATGAAGACTCCCGGCGGATTCGACGTCGAGTTCGGCTGCGAAGGCCGGCAGGTCGACGACGAGGACTGGATCGCGCGCGAGAGCACCGCGGTCAGCCTGTGGGGACACGACTTCAGCGTCGGTGCCCGGTGAGCGTCGGGCAGGTCGCGGTGGACCAGGCCGCGTTCCGACGGGTGCTGGGGCACTTCGGCACCGGGGTCGTGGTGATCACCGGGGTGGACGGGGAGCGGCCGGTCGGTTTCGCCTGCCAGTCCTTCGCCGCGCTGTCCCTGGCCCCGCCGCTGGTGCTGTTCTGCCCCGCGCGCACGTCCCGCGCCTGGTCGGCGCTGGAGCACGCCGGACGGTTCTGCGTCAACGTGCTTTCGGAGTCGCAGCAGCCGGTGAGCACGGTGTTCGGCCGCAGCGGCGAGGACAAGTTCGCCGGCGTGCCCTGGCACCCCGCCCCATCAGGATCCCCGGTCATCAACGGAGCCCTGACCTGGATCGACTGCACCGTGGAGGCGGTGCACGAAGCGGGCGACCACTACATCGTCATCGGCCGCGTCTCGTGTCTCGGCGAAACCACCGCGGAACGCCCGCTGCTGTTCTACCGAGGCGCCTACGCAGGCCTCGGCCCAACATCCCAACCCCCTCCACCAGACCTCGAAGCCTTCCTCACCGGACTCCATCCCGACGACTGGATGTAGCCGCCCCGCGCTCCATCACCCGGGGTGGTGCTAATTTCTCGCGAAGTTGACCATCCTTGGGGTGACGACGGCACCTTATGATGAGCGCGTTTTCGAAGCTGTGTTCGAAGGCGGGTTGCACTAGGTAGGGGACGAAAGTGGTTGTGCTGGAAGAACTGGCCGATGCGCAAGTGCTGCTCCGCGGTCGGTTGCCGGACCTGGACACCCGGGCGTGATCGAGGTTCCCGCTGGCCGGGTCTTCGTGCGGGACGAGGGGACGAAGACCAGCTGGCCGGTCGACGTCGAAACCTTCCTGCTGGCAACGCATCCCGTGACCCGCGAGCTCTACCGCGTAGTGCTCGGCGCAGCGAGGATTTCGTCGCGAACGCCGATGACCGAGGTGTCGTGGCTGGAGGCGATCCGGTTCTGCAACCTGCTTTCGCAGGAAGAGGGGCTCACGCCTTGCTACGCGACGAACGACGATCCCGACGGATCGGGCGTGGTCTGCGACTGGACGGCCGACGGCTACCGGCTCCCGACCGAGGCGGAGTGGGAGCACGCGTGCCGCGCGGGAAGCACCGAGGTCCGCTACGGCGATCTGGACGAGATCGCCTGGTATCGCGGGAACTCAGAGGACCGGGTGCACGAAGTCGCGACCAAAGCGCCGAACGCGTGGGGCCTCCACGACATGATCGGCAACGTCTGGGAGTGGTGCTGGGACCTCTACGATCCCGCGGTCTACGGCCCGTACCGGGTGTTCCGCGGCGGCGGCGCGTTCGACCCGCCTCGCGGTTGCCGAGCCTCCTGCCGCCGCAAGAGTCACCCGACGTTCCGCGTCGAAGACCTCGGGTTCCGCCTGGCTCGCCGGGCCGCGTAAGCACTTTGGGGCGCTGTAGCAGCCCAAAGTGCTCACGGTGACTCAGCGCAGGCGTTCGATGATGGTGGCGGTGGCGAGCGCTCCGCCTGCGCACATCGTGATCAGGGCCGTGGTGGCGTCACGGCGCTCGAGTTCGTGCAGGGCCGTGGTGATCAGCCGGGCGCCGGTGCTGCCGACGGGGTGGCCGAGGGCGATGGCGCCGCCGTTGACGTTGACCCGGTCCATGTCCGGTTCGTGCACCGCGGCCCACGACAGCACCACCGAGGCGAACGCTTCGTTCACCTCGAAGAGGTCGATGTCGCCGATCTTCATTCCGCTGAGCTCCAGCACCCGCTGCGTGGCCTGCACCGGGCCGTCCAGGTGGTAGTACGGCTCGCCGCCCACCAGGCACTGCGCGACGATGCGGGCGCGGGGGCGAAGCCCGAGCTCGGCCGCGCGGTCGGCGTCGGCCAGCAGCACCGCGGCGGCGCCGTCGGAGATCTGCGAAGACGTGCCGGCCGTGTGAATCCCGTCCGCGAGAACGGGTTTCAGTCCGCCGAGGGCCTGCATGCTCGTGTCGCGCAGCCCTCCGTCGCGGGTGACCGGGGCGCCGTCGGGGACCTGCACCGGCACGATCTCGCGGTCGAACCGCCCTTCCCGCCACGCCGCTGCGGCGCGGTCCTGGGAGCGCAGACCGAAGGCGTCGATGTCCTCGCGGGTCAGGCCGCGGCGGGCCGCGATCCGGTCGGCGGCCTCGTACTGGTTCGGCAGGTCGATGTCCCACGAGTCCGGCCGCGGCATGCCGACGTCCACGCCGAGGTTGCTGCGCAGCGGCACCCGGCTCATCGCCTCGACGCCGCACGAGATTCCGACGCGCACGGCGTCGGCGGCGATCAGCCCGGCGATCATGTGGGTGGCCTGCTGAGCCGAGCCGCACTGGGCGTCGACCGTGGTGCAGCCGACGTGGTGCGGCAGGTCGGAGTGCAGCCACGCGGTGCGGGTGATGTTGTTCGACTGCTCACCGGCCTGGGTCACGCAGCCGCCGATCGCCTGGTCCACGTCGGCGCCGTCGACACCGGCGCGTTCGAGCAGGCCGCGTTGCGCCGCGCCGAGGATCTCGGCCGCGTGCAGTCCGGAGAGCGCGCCTCGGCGCTTGCCGATCGGGGTGCGGACGGCGTCCACGATCACCGGGTTGCCCACCTGGTCCTCCCTTCGAACAGCATTGTCGATCAAAATTAGAACATGTTTCTATTGCTCGACAAGCTCTCCGAGGGGGATTGTGCGAAGTTTTCGAATCTTGCTCGATCCGTCGTGAGTTACGGGGGTTTACTGAGCGCTTGCGATGTGCTTCTCTGGCATAGAACTCGTTTCATTTCTTGATCGGATTCCCCGCGTAGGAGGTAGCCGTGGTCGCACCGCGCATTCCGGAGGGCTTCGACTTCACCGATCCCGATCTGCTCGCCGAACGGCTACCGCTGGCCGAGTTCGCCGAGCTCCGCAACACCGCGCCGGTGTGGTGGAACGACCAGCCCGACCGGTGCGGCGGCTTCGACGACGGCGGCTTCTGGGTGGTCAGCAGGCACGCCGACGTCAAGGAGATATCCCGACGCTCTGACGTGTTCTCGACCTGGGAGAACACCGCGATCATCCGGTTCAACGACAGCATGACCCGCGATCAGATCGAGATGCAGCGGTTCATCATGCTCAACATGGACCCGCCGCAGCACACCAAGCTGCGCCAGATCGTGCAGCGCGGCTTCACCCCGCGGGCCATCAAGAGCCTCGAAGCGGCGTTGAAGGAGCGGGCGCAGCACATCGTCACTGAAGCCCGCGCGAACGGCAGCGGGGACTTCGTCACCGACGTGGCCTGCGAGCTACCGCTGCAGGCGATCGCGGAACTGCTCGGCCTGCCGCAGGACCACCGCAAGGAGATCTTCGACTGGTCCAACCAGATGATCGGCTACGACGACCCGGAGTACGACATCCAGCCCGAGGTCGCGGCCGCGGAGATGCTCGGCTACTTCACCAACATGGCCGAGGAGCGGCGCGGTTGTCCGATGGACGACATCGTGACCAAGCTCGTGCAGGCCGACATCGACGGCTCTGCGCTGACCTCCGACGAATTCGGATTCTTCGTGATCCTGCTGGCGGTGGCCGGCAACGAGACCACCCGCAACGCGATCACCCACGGCATGCTCGCGTTCCTGGACAACCCGGACCAGTGGGAGCTGTACAAGTGGGAGCGGCCGAAGACCACGGCAGATGAGATCGTCCGCTGGGCGACCCCGGTGGTGGCGTTCCAGCGCACCGCGCTGGCCGACACCGAGCTCAGCGGGGTGCCGATCAAGAAGGGCCAGCGGGTGGGGCTGTTCTACAGCTCGGCGAACTTCGACCCGGACGTCTTCGACGAGCCGGACCGCTTCGACATCACCCGAGACCCGAACCCGCACGTCGGCTTCGGCGGCACCGGCGCCCACTTCTGCCTCGGCGCGAACCTGGCGCGCCTGGAGATCGACCTGATCTTCAACGCGATCGCCGACCACATGCCGAACATCCAACGCCTCGGCGAACCCCGCCGCCTCCGCTCCGGCTGGCTCAACGGAATCAAAGAAGTCCAGGTCCAGTACACCTGACCCACGCCCCGGCAAGACCTCCGCAGAGGCCTTCAGCCTCGTCTCACGCGGCGGCACGAGAGACTGGGGCACCGCGGCTGCGGCCGCCGACCACTGACGCGATTTCAATGGAAATTGGACATCCAATTTCCATTGAAATTGCGGAAGTTCTCCACAGGCAGGGCGACCTGTCCACAGTTGTCCGTGTCAGGTGTACGACACGCCGGGTGTACGACACGCCGGGGGGTCACAGTTTCAATTGAAACTGTGATCCGTTGTGGGTGGGGCTTACAGTTTCAATTGAAACTGTGGAACTTTGGGTCCGGTTGGGGGTCACTCGGGTGGTGTTCGGGGGTTAACCGGCTGGGCGGAGGGTTTTCATGGCTCGGTCGAACTCCCAGAAGGCTCGCATGGAGCGGATCAGGCCTGATTCGTCGACGTGGTAGACGAAAACGCCTTCGGCGTCCATGGTGTTGCCGTCGGGGAGGAACGTCGAGATGCAGCCGACGTTGGCGACCTCTCGGCCCGCGGCGAAGGAGTCGTGGATGTGGAACTCGATGCGGTCGGCCTGGGCGATCGCGAGGTCCCAGAACGCCGCGATGCCGTCGTGGCCGTGGTGGCCGCAGCCGTCCGGGTCGAAGATCGACGGGCCGACCGGGTCCTCCACCACGCCGTCCGGCGCGAACAGCGCAACCCACTCGTCCTTCGCGCCGCGAGTCACTGCGCTCATCGACTTCAACGCCGCATCGCGAGCCGGATGCGGCTCGGTGCTGGCCGACCAGTGCACGCCCTCGACCATGCCTTCCTCCGATCAGGTGGTGTGATTTCCGTGCCGAACAAGCGGAAACCCCAGGTCCAGCCGCTGGCGTTCACCCGGGGATGGGTCAATTTCGCGCGAAATTGAGGGTGACCCGCGTCAGGTCGGCGGGCTCGCGGTGCACGGTCAGCGCGCCGCGTTCAAAACCTGCGTTCATCACGACTCCATCGTTCTTGCGCG
>NZ_JBSFBZ010000097.1:0-16220 GCF_053593195.1 Saccharopolyspora sp. NPDC002376 | reverse complement strand
CATCCGACGAGAGCACGTCCAGCACGACCTCGAGCACCTCCAGCAGCAGCGAGACGACGACCTCGGGCAGCAGCTCGGAGACCAGCACCTACGAGTTCAGGAATTCGTTCATGTATCGCTGTGGTTCGCCGGTGTCGAATGAGGTGCCGAACTCGGCGACGCTGTCCGCGATGGCCTGGTCGAGGGGAAGCGCTTCCCAGGAACGCAGCAGCTTCTTCTGCTGGCGCACGGCCGCCGGGCCGAACTCCGCAAGCCGGCGGGCGGCGCGGTCCACCGCGTCGTCGAGTTCCTCGGGGGCGACGACCTCGTTCACCAGGCCCCACGAAAGCGCGGTCTCCGCGTCGATGTTCTCCGCGGTGAGCATCAACCAGTCGGCGCGGCCGCTGCCGATCAGCCTGGGCAGCAGGGCCGCGTGGATCACCGACGGGATCCCGACGGCGACCTCCGGCATCCCGAACTTCGCGGTGCTGCTGCTGATCCGCAGATCGCAGGCCGCCGCGACCTCCACGCCGACCCCGAGGCACCAGCCCGGCATGCGTGCGATCACCGGCGCTGGGAAGTCGCGAACCGCCTGGCACAGCCGGCGCAACCCGTCGATGAACACCTCGGCGCTGCCCCGCTCCAACGTGGCCATCTCGGTGATGTCGGCGCCGCCGATGAACGCCCGGTCCCCGGTGCCGCGCAGCACCAGCGCCCGGACCTCGGGCCGTTCGGCCAGCTCGCCGATCGTTGAGGTCACTTCGCTGCTGACGGCGCTGTTGATGATGTTCAGCACCTTGGCGTTGCGGATCGTGACCGTGGCGATGCCGTCGTCGTCCACGACGCTGGTCGCGTGCTCGGTGTTGCTGATCAGGTTCAAGGCCGCTCCGTCCACCGGTGGTCCGTCGCGGCCGACCCTAAGCTCCCGAACGCCCGGCGACCAGACCCATTTCGCTCCGCTAACGACCCGGCACGGCGCTCAGGGTTTGATCCCGACGGCTCCGTACATGTAGATCTGCTCGTCCGAGATCTCCTCGTCCTCGTCCGGGTGCCACCGGTGGACCAGCACCACTCCCGGATCGACCAGGTCGAGCCCGTCGAAGAGGGACGCCACTTCGGCCGCGGTGCGGGCCTTGGTGTTGATGCCGCTGGAGCGGTACGCGGCGACACCGCTGTCAGCCACCTCGGGCGCGCTGTCCGCGGTCACCGTCGACAACGCCAGCGCACTGCCGCTGGGCAGGGCGTCCAGCAGCCGGCGGACGACGCCGAGCGCTTCGGCTTCGTCCAGCAGGAACTGCAGGATCGCGATCAGGCTCAACGCCACCGGCTGGTCGGGGTCGAAGGTCTCCGCGAACTCCGCCGACTCCAGGATCTCGCCCGCATCGCGCAGATCCGCGTCCACGTAACCGGTTCTGCCCTCGGGCGCGCTGGTCAGCAGCGCACGGGCGTGCGCCAGCACCATCGGGTCGTTGTCCACGTACAGCACCCGCGACTCGGGCGCGACGCCCTGCGCCACCTCGTGCAGGTTCGGCGAGGTCGGCAGCCCGGTGCCGATGTCGAGGAACTGCCGGAACCCGCGCTCGGCCAGGAACCGCGTCACCCGGCACATGAATTGCCGGTTGGCCCGCATCGAAGTCCGCATGTGCGGCACCGCCCGCACGATCTCGGCGGCGGCCTCGCGGTCGACGGCGAAGTTGTCCCGCCCGCCGAGCAGGTAGTCGTAGATCCGCGCCGAGTGCGGCACTTCCGTGCGCAGGTCGACCGGCCCACCGGTCGACGAGTCCGATCTGCCCCAGCTCATCCAGGCGCCTCCCCGAGGTGATCGCGCCCCTCCGCGCCGGAGCGTACCGATCCCGTCGCCCTAGGGGGACCCTATTTTCTCGAAAGCGCTGGATGACCAGGGGCGCAGCACAAAGCCCGTGAGCACTTTGTGGGGTTCAAGCACCGCAATGTGCTCACGAGGGCTCAAGCCGCGACCGGCTGAAGCACCGGCCTGATCACCACAGGCTCGTCGACCGGTTCGGTGATTGCCGGGTGCTTGCGGTCCAGGCCGCCCAGGGCTGCGGCCAGCGCGAGGCCGACTGCTGCGAGCCCCACTCCCACCAGGTTCGGGGCCAGCAGGCCGAGGCCGCCCGCGATCACCAGACCGCCTGCGTAGGCACCGATGGAGTTGGCGATGTTGAACGCCGACTGCAGCGCCGCCGACACCAGCGAGGGCGCGCCGCTCGCCTTGTCCATCACCAAGGCCTGCATGATCGGCGCGACCATGAAGCCGACGGCGCCGATGGCGAAGACCGTCACCGCTGCGGCGATCTTGTTGCCGGAGGTGGAGGTGAACACGCCCAGCACCGCGGCGATCCCGATCAGCGCGGCGTAGACACCGGGCATCACGGCCTTGTCCGCGATCCGGCCGCCCAGGAAGTTGCCGACGGTCATGCCGAGCCCAGCCAGGGCGAGGACCAGCGTGACCGCGGTCGGCGAGTAGCCGGAGACGTCGGTGAGGATCGGGGTCAGGTAGCTCAGCACGGCGAAGGTGCCGCCGAGCCCGAAGGTGACGATCGCCAGCGCCAGCCACACCTGCGGCGAGCGGAACGTGGCGAGCTGGTCGCGCACGGCGGAGCGCCCCGCGGCGGGTCGGCCCTGGGCGGGAACCAGCCAGGCGATGGCGGCGACGCCGAGCACACCGATCGCGGCGACCACGACGAAGGTGGCCCGCCAGCCGAACTGCTGGCCGAGCAGCGTGCCCAGCGGCACGCCGACGACGTTGGCCAGCGTCAGGCCCATGAACATCATCGAAACTGCCTTGGCCCGGTTGCCCGCGCCGGCCATGCTGGCGGCCACCACGGCCCCGGCGCCGAAGAACGCACCGTGCGGCAGCCCGGTCAGGAACCGGAAGATCACGCCGACCCCGGCGCTGGGTGCCAGTGCGAACAGCGCGTTGCCCGCGGTGAACAGGCCCATCGTCAGCAGGAGCATGGTCTTCCGGGACAACCGGGTACCCAGCAGCGTCAACGCGGGTGCCCCGACGACGACGCCGAGGGCGTAGCCGGAGATCAGGTTCCCCGCGGCCGGGATGGACACTCCGAGTTCGGCGGCGGCCTGCGGCAGCACGCCCATCATCACGAACTCGGCGGTACCGATGCCGAAGGCGCCAACGGCGAGTGCGACCAGCACGAAGGGCACAGTTCTCCTCTCTGGGAAGGACGGGAGTTGGTGGGGCCCAGTTCGCCGCGTTTCGCGGAAGCAACGAACTGGATCGATAAAGAGCGGCTCCAAAAATCAGGACAGCCGTCTTGTGGATTCAAGCCCTCATCGGCTGCCCGACACCCAGTCTCGGGGCCCAACCCCCGCTCTGTCCAACCAAAACGAGGTGAACCGAAACACGCAGTAGTCACCTCTGGGAGACCACGTAACCCACACGGGCGACGGACTCAGCGCCAGTCACTCCTCGCCGTCGTCCTTGGTGAGGCCCAGCACCATCTCGTACGCCTGGCGACGCGACCAGCCGGCCGAGTCCATCAGCGCACGGGAAATCGTCTTCTGCGAGACGCCCTGGTCGAGCAGGGAGCGGATCAGACGAGGCGCGTCGACCTCAGTGTCCTCCCCCGCGCCGCCGACGGGCGCGATGCAGCAGAACACGTCGGCTGATCCGACCGGGAGCTCCGAGGCGCTGCCCAGCTGCGGCCGCTCCGAAGTGCCCGCGAGCAACGTCGCCACCCCGCGCTCCCCCGCGTCCCCGACGATCCCGGGCAGTTGATCGGCAGCGCACCGGAAGACGACCGCAGCGTTCGCGTGCCGGCGGACGGCCTTGACGATGCCGCGCCAATTGGTCTCGTCGACCAGCACCACCGGAGCCTGGTTCGACGACATCGCGGCCACCGCCAGCTGCGAAGGCAGACCGATCACCTCGAACGGCACGCCCGCGGTCAACAGCCGGGCGACCACGTCACTGCGGGTGCTGCTCGACGACACCACCAGAACCCGTTCGCCCTGTTCCAACGCGGCGCGAAGTCGCCCGTGGTCGGCCTTGCGCGCATCGACGACGGGCCTCCTGCGGTCATCACCCCTCGCCGCATCGACCAAGGCGCGCGCCGCCTGGTCCTCGATGATCACGGAGGAGGCTGCGGCGATCTCAGCACCGAGCCGCGGAACGTCACTTTCCCTCGCATGGAAGAAAACGAGCCCACCCGCGACGTCGAAGTCGCGTTCCACGGTGATGTCCACTTCGGACTCGGGATCGCAAAGCCCGTCGACCAGCTCACGCGGCAACGTGCTCGCCGCCAGGTCCGCGTCGGTGGCCAACGTGTTCGCCATCCGCTCGGAACTCCGCCGCACCACGGCCGTCGAGCCCGGCCGCCACATCGAGTTCGCGACAGCGCGCACGGTCGCACTGTGCTCTCCGACGCTGATGGTGATCCGCACCGGCCCGGCGATCCCCGGCGCGTCGAGCTCGTGGACCTCGGCGGCAACCCCGACCACGCAGGTCGCCCGCGGAGTGATCTCCGGATCGACGGCGAATTCCAGGGTTTTCCCGTGCGTGGCGCGGATGTTGGCGTGACCGCGGCACGTCATGCGCAGGAGCACGTCCTCGGAGCTGCCCACCATCACGCCTTCCCGATGACGCCGGTGAGACCGAGGACGTCGAGTTCGTCGCGGGTCGAGCCCAGCCGCCGGGTCCACGAGGTCGCCAGCGCGTTCAGCTCCTCATCGCCGAAGTACCTGGCCGTGTTCAAGGTCCAGCCACCTGCCGCGTAGTACGGGGCGAGCTGCTCCATCGCCGAGTCCGGAGTCGGCTCCGGGTGGTCCCCGACCTCGGGGACCGGCGGACGCCACGCGTGCAGGTTGAGCGTGATCAGAAATTCCGCGCCGGGCACGCAGAGCTTCGCCAGTCCCAGCAGCATGTCCGTGTCGGACCCGAGCATGCCCCGCAGGAGGCTCCCCCACGGCATCAGTGAGTGCAGCTCCGTGACGCCGTGGATCTCGGACGGCGGCTTCTCGGCGGAGGCCCACACGCAGAGCAGGTTCGGCGCCCCGCCCTTGGCCGGGGACACCTTGGTCTTCCCGGCGACCTTCTGCATGTTGTCCTTGGCCGCGTCGAGTGCGATCACCAGCTTGTCCGGCTCCGCGCGCGCGAGGTGGTAGGCGTGCTTGGCGTTGCCGGCACCGACGTCGAGCACGACGCCCGCGGTGTACTTGTTCAACATCTCGTCGAACTGCTCCGCGGAGAACTCCACGACGTTCTTGCCCACAACCCTGCGCATGCGCTCAGTCTAGTAACCGCCCCGCCCCACCCCAGCCCCGCAACGACCACCCGAACCGAACCGAGAAGTCCACGATGGGCGGGGCCTCATCGCGTCGGATCCGACGCATGACCTGCCGAGCCCGCGATGCCTCCTGAGACACATCTGCACGGCGCCGGGCTGGTGGACCGCCCAAGCTGATCCCCCGTCGGGCCCGCGCTGCGCTCCTTGCACCCCGCCCCCGCACCCGTCCCGGGGGCGGGCGCTGGTAACGCCCGACCCCGGTTAGAGGAGTGGGCGGACTCCGGCGTAGCCGTCGGGTAGGACTTCCGGGGTGGAGTCCGGGCCGCCGAAGACTCTGGTCGAGCCTTCGTGGCTTGACCAGGCGGCCCACCCCGGGTCGCCATCTCGGATGAGAGCGACGGCCGCGCCGTGAGTTGCTCTGGCAAGCGATGCCGGTGGGTTCGTGCCGGCGAGAACCGGGATACCGACCTCGGAGTCGAGGCAGTCGAACCAGAAGGGCACGTCGACGCAGTGAACAGCGGCGTCGAATGACGGCGAGCGGTAAGAGAAACGGTAGACCCATGTCAGCGCTGTACTGCGGGCGTTAGCAGTGCGGATGATCGATGTCTTGAACATTCGATCGGAGATGTAACGCCCGAGCATCGCAGCGTTTCCACGTGCCACCACATCGGCGTTCGCTCCGAGGTACGCCTCGGACGCCTCGCCGGAAAGCCCGTACTGCTGAAGCAGCGCAGGGAGAGGGGCCTCCACCAACTGGTCGGCCTGACCCATGATCCCGGCGGAGAACTCGTCGTCGGTCACGCCCAGAACGAGGTGCTTATCGGCGCCGACGCCCATGGCGATCGATTCCAGGGTGGGGCGCACGATGAGGTCACCGTCAATCGCCGGCCCGAGACCGAGACCGCTGTCGAGAAGCGCCAACATGTCCGCACCCACGGCAGTCATGGCTTTCTGCGCTTCGACGAGCCGGTCCTCGTCGACGGCGGTGAATGCGGCGAGGGTCGCGTCGATGCCGAGGTCGGTCGCGATCTTCGAGGTGAGGGCCTCAGCACGCTCGGGAAGGACATCAGCGGTGGCCCCGGACAGTGCCCACACGCAAGACAGCGGGCACATCCCGCAACACCCCAACGCGCAGACGCGATCCATGAGGTATCCACTGCCCAGCAGCGGCAATGGGAGCACGACAATGGCTAGTCCAGGCAGGAAAACCCCGCCGTACTGCGGAAAATGACGTGAACACTTCGAACAGCAAAGTGCGGTCAGCACTCTGCTCCCCATTTGCTCCCCAGAACGTCAGATCGCCTGCCCGCGAAGATCGCGGACAGGCCATTTGACCAGTAAAAACACACTGTGGGCGATACTGGGATCGAACCAGTGACCTCTTCGGTGTGAACGAAGCGCTCTCCCCCTGAGCTAATCGCCCGTGTTCTCTTTTCACCGCCGTTCCCGGCGACAAGAAGAACAATACACGACCTTTTTCAGGGCCTGAACAGGGGGGAGGCCAGCCAGTTCCAATGCAGGTCAAACCAGCCGCCGATGGTGGCGAACAGGCCGAGCAGCCACAGCGTGGTCAGCACGACCAGGCAGGTGCCCGTCGTCGCGGCGAGCTTGATGATCATGTTTTGGCGGCCGAGCCAGTCCATCCAGCGTCGGTAGTGGCGCTTGGCGAAGGCGTTGACGCGACCGGCCCAGTGGAACTCGGTGGCGAGGATGCCGAGGCCGGCGAAGACGACGAGCCAGCCTGGGCCGGGGTACGGGATCATCGCGATGCCCGCGATCAGCACCAGGCCGCCGATGACGCCGACCGCCACGCGGTAGGCGAGGCTGAAGCCCGGCTTGCTGCGGATGCGTTCGCGGAACGCGCCGAACCGGTCGCGCAGCGCGCGTGGCCGGGACGCACGGGGTTCGTCGGCTTGGGGTTCCTCGATGACGGGGCGGGTATCCGGCTCGGTTCTGTCGCTCAGGGCTCCCACCTGCTCGGTCGTGCGGGCTCATGCGGGCCGAAGCGCCCGCCGAACCAGATTACGACCCACTCGCGCCGCGAAGCTCGTTTCGCACCAGTTCCGGCGCGGCGGGTGTCAAGCCGACAGTCGGACGCCGATGAGCATCCGCGCCGCCAGAACTGTGACCCGTCTCATGGCCGCTATCGCGCCGAACCGGGCCCTTCGGCCCTGTTGCACCGCTTCGATCCTGGTCACAGTGTGATGCCGCTCTCGACCGGGCGTTCGGGCGTACGCCTGCACTGTAACCAGAGTGCCACACGCATTCACCCGATATGGGGATATGCCGTGGTGAGCGTCTCACCAACGATCCGCGCGCGTGACTGCACAGGCGTGCCGATCCCCTATTGTCGAGGAGACGTCACGCGAAGTCGGCGGAGCGGTAAACCCGGTGGTCAAACCGGACGCGAAGGCGAAATTTCGCAGGGCGGGGGCGACGGATCGAAGACCAGGCGCGGACCCGGTTCGCTCGATTACGGAAAGTAGCCAACTCGGTCACCGGACGAGTTCTGGTCTTGCGACCCAACTCCCCCGTCGGACACGTTCGCAGTGGATCTCTTCCTCTGGTGTGGACCACGGATCCAGCGCGCCTCCCAACCGGGGCGACGATCCGCGGCCACCCCCGAACCCGGAGGCCGATGCGGACACGCACCGCATCCAACTGATTGCCCAGCGAAGTACACCCTGCCCCGTACGGGTGATCTGAGCGAAAGTCGCGAGCGGTTGAGCCCGTTAAGGCGTCACAACTGTGTTGCTCGGTCGATAAAGGGACCGGGAGGGAGCAGAAAGGGGAGAACCATGCGTAACGATCACGTCACTCTGCGTTCCACTGCGGTCTTTGACCTCCTGGCCCCGCAGGCGCCTGCTGTGCCGGTCCAGGTCGAACTGCGCTACGACACCAGCGACCCTTACGCGGTCGTGGCCGCATTCCGCACCGGTCGCGCCGGGTGGGTCGAGTGGGTGTTCGCCCGCGACCTGCTGGCCGACGGGCTGATCGCACACGCCGGCGAAGGCGACGTCACCATCCGCCCGGCCGTCGACGACCCCGAGGTCGTGGCGATCGAGCTGAGCTCGCCGTCGGGCCACGCGGTGTTCGAGGCCTCTGCGCAGGAGCTGGCCGACTTCCTGGACCGCACCTACGACGTCGTGGTCCCGGGCAACGAGAACCTGTGGGTCGACGTCGACGAGGCGCTGACCCGGCTGCTGCCCCACGACCTCGGCTGACCAGGAACAACGGGCTCGGCGCGGACCGCGCCGAGCGACAGGTGGACCCCCCGTTGATCGCGCTTCAGGGCGTGGTCTAAAGTTCACTGTGCAACGCGACGGACGACACCGGAAGCCCGGGACCCGGAAGTCGCAGGCACGCGGATGTAGCGCAGCTGGTAGCGCATCACCTTGCCAAGGTGAGGGTCGCGGGTTCGAGTCCCGTCATCCGCTCTGGATCCTCTGGCGTTCCAGCCGATTCCGGTGTGGAAGCGGAGTCCGGCGGAGTGGCCGAGTGGCTTAGGCAAGGGCCTGCAAAGCCCTGTACGCGGGTTCGATTCCCGCCTCCGCCTCGCGCGATTAGCTCAGTGGGAGAGCGCTACCTTGACACGGTAGAGGTCACTGGTTCAATCCCAGTATCGCGCACCAACTCTTTTCCAGGTCATCACGACCCATCTCCAGCCCCGGCATTCACGTCGGGGCTTTTTCTTCCCCCGATCTCCCACCGACGAGCCGGACGTTTTCGAGCACCGGATCCGCATCGATCCACACCGCTGCGACGAAGAAGTCATGGCAGACGGCCACCGTGCTCCGGGAGAATGCGGTCATGGTTGAGCAGAGCATCTGGATGCAGAAGGTCGCCGCCGATCCCGGGCACTCCTCCTGGTACGTCGAACGCTTCCGCTCCATGGCCCGCGCCGGGGACGACCTCGCCGGGGAAGCCCGCCTCGTGGACACCGCGGTGCCGCGCGGCGCCCGCATCCTCGACGCCGGGTGCGGCCCAGGCCGGGTCGGCGGCCAGTTGGCCGAAGCCGGTCACGACGTCGTCGGCGTCGATGTCGACCCGGTCCTGATCGAGGCCGCCGAGCAGGACCGCCCGGGGCCGCGCTGGCTGGTCGGCGACTTGGCCGAACTCGACCTCCCCTCCCGGGGCATCACCGCGCCGTTCGACGCGATCGTCTGCGCCGGGAACGTGATGACCTTCCTCGCACCGAGCACGCGCAGTGCCGTGCTGGAGCGGCTCCGCGCACACCTCGCGCCGGGCGGCCGGGTCGTGATCGGCTTCGGTGCCGGCCGCGGCTACGAGTTCACCGACTTCTTCGCCGACGCGGCGGCGGCCGGACTCGAGCCCGACCTGCTGCTGTCCACTTGGAACCTGCGTCCCTTTACCGACGACTCGACCTTCCTGGTGGCCCTCCTCCGCGCACGGTGAACGCGCTTCCACCGTCCACTTCGGAATCCGCGCTCGGACCGGGCCTGCGCACCGAAGGCGAGTTCTCAGCAGCAGTGCTCGCCGCGCCAGGCCTCCCGGCCTTCCTTGACCGCCACCACTGCGATCACCAGGGCTGCGATCGGGTCCGCCCAGTACCAGCTGAAGAGGCTGTTGAGCAGGAGGCCGATCAGCAGGACTCCGGAGAGGTAGGTGCACAGAAGGGTTTGCTTCGAATCAGCCACTGCGCTGTTCGATCCGAGCTCCCGGCCCGCGCGGCGTTGGGCGTAGGACAGCACCGGCATGATCGCGAGACTCAGTGCGGCCAGGACGATTCCGGCTGTTGAGTGTTCGGCTTCCGCTCCGCCGAGCAGTGCCCGCACCGATTCGACGGTGACGTAGACCGCCAGGGCGAAGAACGACAGGCCGATGATCTTCAGCGCCACCCGCTCGCGCGCTTCCGGGTCCGAGCCGCTGAACTGCCACGCCACTGCCGCGGCCGAGGCGACCTCGATGGTCGAATCCAGGCCGAACCCGATCAGGGCCGTGGAGGACGCGGCTTTGCCCGCTGCGATCGCCACGATCGCCTCGATGACGTTATAGGTGATCGTCGCCGCGACGAACCAGCGAATCCGCCGGGTCAGCACTGCCCGGCGGGCATCGCTCAGTCCCGTGTTGAGCGGGGCTGAACAGCCGTCCGTGCAACCCTCACTCACCGGGCACCTCCGCGCCGTAGTTCGGGCACAGCGCCACGGCTCGACCGGTCGCAGCCAGCAGCGCCTCGGCCGAGGCCAGCAGGTCCAGCAGCTCTGGGCGGGAGAGCGAGTAGTACACCTGCCGGCCTTCGGGGCGGCCGGTCACGAGGCCGCAGTCCCGCAGGCACGCCACGTGCGCCGACACCGTGGACTGCGCCAACCCCAGCTCGCTCACCAGGTCAGCCACCCGAGCCTCGCCGTCCGCCAAGCGCAGGGCGATCGACAGCCGCGTGCCGTCCGAGAGGCCACGGAACAACGACACCGCTGCGTCCAGCCCCTCAGCCGAACAATTCATCGTCATGGCGATGATAGCGCCAAGGGGCGATGGATCGCGGTTTGACCTTCGAGTTGGTCGAAGGTCGAGAATCGCTTTCGTGGACGACGAGTTGTTGAACATCGGCTCCTTCGCGCGGGAGGTCGGGCTGACGCCGAGCGCGCTACGGTTCTACGACGACTGCGACGTGCTGCTGCCCGCGCACGTCGACGCCGTGACCGGCTACCGCTTCTACTCCCCCGGCCAGGTGGCGCGTGCTGTGCTGCTGCGCCGGTTGCGGGCGGCTGGCGTGCCGTTGCCCGAGGTCGGCGTGGTGCTCGACGGGACCGCTGAGCAGGCCCGCGCCGTGCTGGCGGCCCATGCCCAGCAGGCGCAGGAGAGGGCGGAGGCCGCGCAGGCTGCGATCGAGGAGATCTTGGATTCGCTTCCAGGCGGCGTGCGGCGGACGTTGGCGCGTGTGGGCGGGGCGGAGCTTTCCAGTGCTGTGCGCCAGGTTTCGCCGTCGGTCGGCGATGCCGCCGCGCGGGCGAAGTTCCCCGTGCTGGGTTGCGTTCTCATCGAGCTCGACGATCAGGAGGTGCGGCTGGTCGCGACGGACCGCTACCGGCTGGCCGTTCGGACGCTGCGAACCTCCGTCGAAGGTCCCGCAGCCAGACTGGCGGTCGATGCCGCCGAGCTCGGCGACGTCGCTTCCTGGGCGTTGCCGTTCGCCGAGGTCAGCATCGAGGTCGACGAGCGCGGAGCTCGGCTGCACGGTGAAGGCCGGTCGCGGAGCCTGCCGACGTCGGACGAGATCTTCCCGGACTACCGGCTGATCCTGGACAACCTGCCCAGCCCGCAGAACCGGCTCATCACCGATCGCAACGCCCTGCGCACAGCGCTGCTCCGCTCCCCCGGTCCGGTCGTCCTGCGCGCCGAGGACCAGCAACTCGTGATCTCCGACGAGATCCTTCAGCCCGCTGTCCACACTGGACCTCCGCGGTGCATCTCGTTCGACCCGGCGGTTCTCGTTCCGGCGTTGGAGGCCGGCGTGGGACCTGACGTGCTGTTGGAGATCTCCGCACCGGATCAGCCGGTCGTCGTCCGATCCGCCGACCAGGGCAGCTTCACCACGCTGGTCATGCCCGTGCGCACCGAAGAAATCAGGAGAACACCGTGAATCCCGAGAATCCCGTCGTGCACCTGTGCTCGCAAGGCATGCAGGCCGAGGCCGAAGGCCGCAGCGACGACGCGCGCGAACAATTCCAGCAGGCCTGGGAGCGCGCCACCGACGACTACGAAGCCAGCATCGCTGCCCACTACCTCGCCCGGCACCAACCGAACCCCGAGCAGACGCTGCGCTGGAACCGGGAAAGCCTGGAGCGCGCAGAACGAGTCGACGATGAGCGGGTCACCGGGTTCTTCGCCTCGCTGCACCTGAACCTGGCTAAGTCCTACCGAGAACTGGACCAGCCCGACCGGGCGCACGAGCATTTCGCCTTGGCCGCCAAGCACATCGACGACGTCCCGCCGGGCCAGTACGCGGACTGGACCCGGTACGCCATCGCCGAAGGACTACGCCCGACCAACCCCGCTGACGAGCTGCTCGACGACCTGATCGCGAAGTTCTGCGAGCGGCGGGATATGAAGGCACTTGCCATCGTCCTGCCCGCACGGCTGGGCGATCTCGGCACCGACGACGACCGCATGCGCTTGCGCACCGCCCTGCACATGCTGCACGCATCCCGCAGCCTGCCCAACACCGAACAGGACTCCCTCAGCCGAGCAATCACCGCGCTGACCGCCTGACCGTCCATCGTGGACTCCAAGCTGACTCAGTCGCCGTGTTCGCCTCGCCCGGAACCCCGCGCGCGTTCCCACTTCGGCCGTTCCGGTGTTCCAGGGATGGACGCGCTGGGCGACCGTTCGCCGGCGTTCGTCGACGGCAGGCGCAGCAGGTCCGGCTCCTCGGTCCGGTCCTCGAACAGCCGCTCGTGCGCCACGATGTTGGTCGGCAGGCGGACGAGGGCCACCGTGCCGTCCCCCGCCGCCTCGCGCAGCTCCACCTTGATGCCGCGGCGGGAGGCCAGCACCGCCACCACGAACAGGCCGAGCCGGGAGTCGCCGCGCAGCGTGATGTCCTCGAACTTCGGCTTGCTGGCCAGCAGCACGTTGGCCTCGTCGCGCTCGGCCGGGCGCATGCCCATGCCCTCGTCCTCGATCCGCAGCAGCACGCCGCGCGGGGTGTCACCGCAGTAGACGTGCACCTTCGAGTTCGGCGCGGAGAACGACGTCGCGTTGTCCATCAGCTCGGCCAGCAGGTGGATCACCTCCCCCACCGCCGCGCCGATCACCGAGAGGTCCGGCGCGCGGTGCACCTGGATGCGGTCGAAGTGCTCGGTTTCGGCGACGGCCGCGCGCACCACGTCGGCCAGCCGCACCGGCTTGCGCCACTTCCGCCCAGCCTGGACTCCAGCGAGGACCACCAGGTTCTCGGCGTTGCGGCGGGCGCGGGTGGCGAGGTGTTCCAGCTCGAACAGCCCGGCCAGCCGCTCCGGGTGCTCCTCGTTGCGCTCCATGCGGTCGAGCACCTTCAGCTGGCGGTGCACCAGGCCCTGGTTGCGGTGCGCGATGCCCAGGAAGACCTTGTTGAACCCGGCCTTGGCGTGGTTCTCCTGCACCGCGGCCGCCACCGCCGTGTGGTGCGCGGTGTTGAACGCGTCGGCGACCTGGCCGATCTCGTCGGTGCCGTAGTCCAGCGGCGCGAGCTCGGCCTCCACGTCGACCTGCTCGCCGCGCTCTAGGCGGGACATGATGCCCGGCAGGCGTTCTCGGGCCAGCCGCAGCGTGTCGTCGCGCAGGCTGGTCAGCCTGGAGACCAGGGTCCGGTCCACCAGGCTGCGGGCGGCGCGGGCGGCCAGCACTATGCCGATCAGCACGGCCACCAGCCCGCCCAGGCTCACGGCCAGCACTTCTAGGAGTTGGCTGTTGCCGTTGTCGAGGCTGAGCTCGATGCCTTCGCGGGCTTGCTGCACGGCGACTTCGATCAGCTGCTGGGACACCTCGGTGGTGACCTGCCCCCACGCGGCTGGATCCACCGAGGGCTCGCCCGGCTGCGGCGGGGTCTCGATCAGCGCGTTCTCGAACTCGGTCAGCTGGCGCCAGGCGTCGCCCGCGGTGAGCTGCCGCAGGAGATCAGCGCCGCCGGGCTCCATGACGGGCAGATTGGTGTCTAGCCGGGCGTGGTACGAGCCGACCAGGTGCGCGAAGGCCACGTGCTCGCCGGGGCCGAACTGACCGCTGGTCAGCGCCGCGCTGCCCAGCGAAGCGGCCTGCGACATCCGATCGGCCGCCCGGAACACCTCGCTACCGGCCAACCCGGCCAGGCCCGCCTCCGAATCCGGGACGATCCGCGCCTGGGTGTCGAACAGGTCGGCCCAGGTTTCGAGCAGCCGGTTGTAGTAGTCGAAGGCCTCCTGCCGCGACACCGCGCCGGAATCCATCCCGGCGCGCTGCTCCGGCAGCTCGGCCAGCAGCAAGCCCAGGGCACGGACCTGGCTGGCGATCTCCGTCGGCGAGTCGGAGATCAGCTGGTCGAAGTTGGGTTGCGTGCGCGCCAGGGCCGCATCGGTTCGGGCTCGCTGGGCTGCCACGGCGTTGGGGTCGGTGTCCGGGCGGCTGAGGTGCTCCAGCTCGAGGCGGCGCTCCTCCTGCAGCTCCATCAGGCTGTCCGCCGCCGGGATCGAGGCGTTCTGCACGCCGGTGGCGACCATCGTGGCGTAATAGCCGTCGTAGATCGTCAACGACGAGAACCCGAGCCACATGACCAGCAGGATCACGCTGGGCACCAAGCCGATGCGCGTCAGTCGGGCCCGGATCGTCTTGTACTCGCTCCCGGAACTGCTCGTCCGCGCCACAGTGCTCCGCAACCGTCGAACCGACCCAGTGCGCTCCTATCGGGGAGAACCCAGGGCAAGGCACCGGTTCAGCGGCGTCCCACTCCCGCGACCCCCGGTAGGATGACCGCACCATAGCACAGGGTGATCGATCGACTACTCAAATCCCACCGCGGAGGCGGGAATCCGCGACCAGGAGCCGACGATCCGGGCTTGCCGTGGACTCCAGACCCGTGCTCACCTGAAGGCGACGAGTAACGGAGCGTGATCTTCTCGGTGTGGTGCGGAACCGCTGATCCGCCATCCGGCGGGGGTTGGATTCGGCTGGTCGGATGATCAAGATGACAGGCATGACAACGACCTACGACGTGACGATCATCGGCGGCGGCATCGTCGGGTTGGCCACCGCGCACGCGCTCAGCCAGGCCGACCCGGGCTGCAAGATCGTCGTGCTCGACAAGGAGCGCCGCTGGGGAGCCCACCAGACCGGCCACAACTCCGGCGTCATCCACAGCGGCCTGTACTACCCGCCGGGCAGCGCCAAAGCCCGGTTCGCACGTGCCGGCGGCGAGGCGATGTACCAGTTCTGCGCCGAGCACGGAATCCCGGTGCAGCGCACCGGCAAGGTCGTGGTCGCGACGTCTGAGGCCCAGCTGCTCAAGCTCGACGAGCTGGCGCGCCGCGGCGCGGCCAACGGCGTGCAGGTCAGCGAGCTGGACAGCGCGCAGCTGCGGGAGCGGGAGCCGAACGTGCGCGGTCGCCGGGCGTTGCTGGTGCCCGACGCCGGGATCACCGACTTCCCCGCGGTCTGCCGCAAGCTCGCGGAGCTGCTCGCCGAGAACGGCGCCGAACTGCGCACCGGCACCGAGCTGGTCGGCGTGCAGCGCGACGGCGCTGATCTGGTGCTGGCGACGAACCGCGGCGAGATCCGCACCCGGCGCGCGGTGAACTGCGCCGGGCTGCACAGCGACGCGGTGGCCGAGCTGGCCGGTTCGCACCCGCCGGCCCGGGTCCTGCCGTTCCGCGGCGAGTACTACGAGACCACGTCCTTCCGCCGCGACCTGGTCAACGCGCTGGTGTACCCGGTGCCGGACCCGGCGTTCCCGTTCCTCGGGGTGCACCTGACGCGGATGGTCGACGGCAGCCTGCACGTCGGGCCGAACGCGGTTCCCGCGCTGGCCCGCGAGGGCTACAACTGGGTGACCTGGTCCGGCGATCACCTGCGCCGTCTGGTGCGCGACCCCGGTCTGCGGGTGCTGGCGAAGAAGTACTGGCGGACCGGAGCGGTGGAGATCGCCCGCTCGGCGCTGAAACCGCTGTTCGTTCAGGCGGCCCGCCAGCTGCTGCCGGATCTGCGCAGCCGCGACCTGCTGCGCGCCGAAGCCGGGGTCCGCGCGCAGGCGGTCACCCCGGACGGAACGCTTGTGGACGACTTCCTGGTGGTCGAGGACGAGCACTGGGTCCACGTCCTCAACGCCCCGTCCCCCGCGGCCACCGCCTCCCTGCTCATCGGCAAGGACATCGCCGCCCGCATCAAGTCCCGAGACTGATCCGGTCGTGAGTGCGAAAACAGGTTGGAGCCGGTTTTCGCACCGGACTTGCAGTGCAGGACGATCTTGCGGTCCTGCGGCAGTTCCGCGAGCGCCTCGCCGGAGAGGAT
>NZ_JBSFBZ010000096.1:0-16864 GCF_053593195.1 Saccharopolyspora sp. NPDC002376 | reverse complement strand
GGCTGGGGCATGCGGGCCGGCGTCGGGGCCGAACGAGGTTTCCCCCATCACGACGCCTTCCGGCAGTGGCGGGTACGGCTTCTGCTCACTCATGACGCCCGACCCTAGACCTCGCAGGGGCGCGGACTCGACTGCTGATCAGCCTCACCCATGAGGCGTGATACCGACTCCGTCATCCGGTCAGTCCCCGTCGCCCACCCGCGGCGCGGTGGGCGAGCGTGTCCGGGGGATCAGGCTAGCCACGTGCGGGCTCGGCAGCGGGTTATGTGCGGGGCTCTTGGGCGCCGTTGGAACGCAAGAACGGCTGGACGATCCCGGAAGCGTCCAGGGCATGCCGGAGGCCAGTCCGGCTGGCGTCACCGGCGACGACGCGGACCTGGTCGACTACCTGTGCGCGGACGGGCTGGTGGTCGTCCATTCCGGTCCGGATTGGACTTTTGAAGAGGTGTCGTCAACGTGACGACGAGTGCCTAGGGCTGGGGCGAGTGGGGATTGGGGGTCAGCGAGCGGGCCAGGGGTGGGCGTCCCGCAGCAGTCCGAGCATCCCGGAGACTAGCCGCATCTGCTCGACCGTCCGGATGTCCGCCTCCAGCAGCCTCGGGCTGCACACCAGCACCGCCACAGACTGCGCTCGCGACAGTGCCACGTTCAACCGGTTGCGGGACAACAGGAAATCCAGTCCGCGGGGCAGGTCGATTGCTGACGAGGACGTCATCGTCGTCACCACCACCGGGGCTTCCTGGCCTTGGAACCGGTCCACCGTGCCGACGCGCACGTCGCCGAAACCGGCGTCGGCCAGCGCGTGCGTGACCGTCCGCGCCTGCAGGTTGTACGGCGCCACCACGAGGAAATCAGCGTCCGTTAGCGGACGGCCCTGCCAAGTGCGCCCGTGGAGGTCCGCGATCACCGACACGACCTGCACCGCTTCCTCGATCGACCGCGTGGTGTTTCCGCGGTGCTCCACCGGCGCGAGGTACAGCCCGGAGGCGAAGCCGTCGACCGAACGGTCCGCGGATGGGTGCGAGTGCAGCAAACCCGCGTACGACAACCGGGAAACCGGCGCGCACACGGCCGGATGCATGCGCCGTGTCTGGTCCAGGAAGTAGCCCAGCTCGGGCGGCATGATGTCCGCGTCGCCGATCAGGTGCCCCAACGCCGACGCCTCCGCGCCCGCCGGGTGCGTGCCCTGCACGACCTGCGGCAGCTGCTGAGGATCGCCCAGCAGCACCACGTTCTTCGCGCACATCGACACGGCCAGCGCGTCCGCGAGCGCGAACTGCCCGGCCTCGTCGATCACCAGTACGTCGAACGGTTCCTCGCGCACGGCGGCGTTCGCGAATGTCCACGCGGTGCCGCCGACGAGGTGCCCGTCGTTGTGCTCGTCGCGCCATTTCGCCAACGCGTTGTTCGTCTTCGGCTGTTCCCACGGCAGCGCGGGATCAGGAGTCCGGCGCGGCCGTTTCGCGCACGCCATCGACGGCGCGTTGCCGAGCGCGGCGGACAGCACGTTCTCCACGGCCTTGTGGCTGTTGGACGTCACACCGACCGTCCGCCCGGACCGCACGAGGTGCGCGATCAGCTTGCCCGCCAAGTACGTCTTCCCTGCCCCGGGCGGGCCCTGCACCGCGAGCACCGACCCGTCGAGCGCGTCGACCGCCTCGATCACGGTGGCCACCGAGTCCTCGCCTGGTGCGGGCAGCGCACCGCCGCGCAACCGCGGGATCCGGCGCAGCAGGTCCACGCCCGGATGCGCGGGCAACTCTGGGAGCGTTCCCCCGACCAGCCGGGCGAGGTCGGCCACGGCCTCGTCCTTCGGCGCGGGCCGCACCGGGCCGCCCGGCAGGACCGCGACCGGTCGCTCGTCCGACGTGCTGTCCGGTGCGCTGCTCTCCTCCAGCGTCAGCTCGACCGCCGACGCCGCCACGACTTTCGCGTCCCGCGCATCGGCGCCGTACCGCAGCCGCACGCCGTCCCCGACCGCGAACGGATGCGGTCGGTCCGGGTCGCACGCCACCGTGAGCGTGCGCTTGGCGGTGCGAAGCCGCCCCGACGGCGGCACCCATTCCCCCGCGGACACCGACACCGGCACAGCACAGGTCGTGTCCACCTCCAGGTCGCCGACCGGTGCGGCGAGCTGCCGGAAGAACTCCCACCACGCCGGGTTCGTCTCGCGCCGGTGGTAACCGACGGAGGCGGCGAGCAGCGCGCGAGCGTGGTCGTCCGGGGTGAAGTCGGCGGGATCGTCGGGCAGGCCGTCGAGCAGCGGGTCGACCAGCGCCGCGAGCGCGGCCACGCGTTCGGCCCGGCGCAGCGCGGCCTCTTCCTCCTCCGTCCGCCGCAGCAGAGCGTCCACTTCGGACTCCGGCGCCGGGGTTGCGAGCTCGATGCCCGCTTCCTCGCGGACGTGGTGCAGGAATTCCAGGAGCCGCAAAGTGGACACGCAATCGTACTCGTTGTAGTCGGCGATGCCGCGCAGCACCTCGTCGGCCTCTTCGATGTCGCCGGCCTTGGCGAGTGTCAGGTAGTCCTCGTACGCCTCGATGCTCGACGCGGCCGTCTTCACGTCGCCGTCGCGGGCTTCCGGCATGTACAACGGTTCGAGGTACTTGATCGAGTACGACCGCTGGCCGACGCGCAAAGCCTTGCGCACCACGGCGTACAGGTCGACCATCCGGCCGCTGCGCAGCAGTTCGTCCACTGCTTCCTCGCGCGTTCCGTGCACCGCGGCGAGCCGTTTGACGGCCGTGACCTCGTATGGCGCGTAGTGGAAGATGTGCGCGTCCGGATCGTCGGTCAGCCTGGCGGTGGCGAAGTCGACGAACTCCTCGAAAGCACGCTTCTCCTGGGGACGCGTATGCGCCCAAAACGGTGTGAAGCGCGTGTCGGGCGTGACGGCGCCGAACAGGTACTCTAGCCCGGCGCCGGCGAGCGCGTACGGGTCGCCTTCCATGTCGAAGAAGATGTCGCCCGGGCTCGGTGGCGGCAGCTCGGCCAGCGCCGACGGGTCGATGACCTCGTACGCCAGTTCTCCGGTTTCGTCCTGCCGCACCTGGATCGCGGCCTGCGCGCGCAAGGTCGCGAACGTGCCCGCCGACATGTCACGCGGCCGGTCCGCCGGCTCGGCGGTGGCGAGCGCGTCGATCGTGCCGAGCCCGGCCGTCACGAGCTTGCGCCGCTGTTCGCCACGCATGCCCGCAACCAGCGACAGGTCCCGGTCCGCCTCGCGCGCGGACGAGCAGTGGTCAGCGAAGCCGCAGCCGGTGCAAGCGGGGCGTTCGTCGGCCCACATGCGTTCCGGCAGCTGTGGCGGCCGCGTGACGAGCCGGTCACGGAGGCGATCGAGCAGCGGCAGGAAATCGTCGACGCGCAGGCTGCGCGTGGTGCCGTCACCGAGCAGCAGGTGCATCTCCGGCCCGGCCGGCCAACCAGCGCGGCGCAACGCGTCGGCGTACGCGGTGAGCTGCACGACCGCGGACGGCTTCGCGTGCCGCGCGAGCTTCGTGTCGTAGACCTCGTATCGGCCTTGGTCGTCGCGGAGCAGGAAATCGGCGCGGCCGGAGAACTCGCCGTCGTGGAAGACGGCCTGGTAGACCACCGGAGCATTCGTCCGCAGCGCTTCCTCGGTGGCCTTCGCGGCGGCGACCGGGTCGCGCTCGTCGATTTCGATCACGGTCTTGCGCTCGCCACGCAGCCGTTCGAGCGTGGCTGCCTCGTGCGCGTGGCCGTGCTTGACGGCCAGCCGGTCGGGTCCGGAGCCCGGGCGCGGCGTGCCGGGCAGTCCCGCCGCCAACGCTTGCTTGAGGATGCTGCGGTGTTCGCATTCGAGCAGGTCGGCGAGGTCGGACGGGGTATGCATCGCCTGGCAGTCTGACATGCGCGCCTGTCCGTGGTGGCACCATGGGTGCCGACACGCCGCGGCTCGCGGCGCGCGCTCACCACTGCCGCAAGACCGACCGGTGGTGTGCGACGCAGTGCGCGACTGGCTTGCTGTGCTTGCAGGTCAGCGGTTCGGATATGCGGCTTCAGATCGAATCGTCACTTCGGGGGAGCATGCGCATGGCGAGCACGGTTCCATCTGGTGGAGCGACACCGGGCCGTTCGACGAGTCGTTCGAGGAAGCGGTGCACATCGGGCCCTCTGATCGACATCGATGTGCAACGCTACGTGTTCGATCACCCGCGCGCTTCCGCGCAACGAGTGACGTCGGTCGAGGATCTTGGTCGGTCCACAGCGATGTGCTGCGGGCCGGCTCGCGCGACAGAGCGTTGAGGTTCAGGCGATTTTGCGAGACCTCCGCCCACTAGCCGTTTTTCCACTTCCATCGGTACCAACAGGTCCGAGATCATAAAAGAGCGGCGGCCGATTCGCGACGGAGCATGGGCAAAAGCAGGGGCTGTCGGCCACGTTGATGGCGCTGTGGTTATTGCGGCGGTCGAAGTCGGGTCTTGAGACACGTGCGACCGAGTCGCCCGATGGGGGAGGTGCGTATCCGAAAGGGATTGGCCCACCGGTAAAGGCGCAGGCCAGAGAGCCGAGGTGTTGAGCAGTCGACTACTTCTGCACCAAAGACCCGTGATCACACCGGACACCGATTCCCGAGCCGTCATGGGCACGCACCAGATGGATCCGGCAACCCGAATCCCCGCCGCCCCGTTCGCTGGCCGTTGTCGATGTTCGGAGTCGGAGTCGGAGTCGGTGTCGGTGGGTTGGGGCAAGATCGCCCACCTGTCCCGTGCGTTTCGAAGGAGGACCATGGTTACCGCTGATGGATCCGGATGGGCCGGGCTGGGCTTCCGGGCTTGGACGGACTACGGCCAGATCCGGGCGCGGCTCGATGCAGGCGCCGATCCGAACGCTCTTGTGCGGGGAAGTCGGCCCTTGCACGCAGCGGCCGAGCGCGGTTCGCCGGAGGTGGTCGCGGAGTTGGCGCGCCGCGTCGATGACCTCGACGCGGAATACGAGGGCCGCACGGCGCTCTGGCTCGCCGTCTACGCCAACCGCCCGGACAACGCCCGCGCACTGGTCGCCGCCGGAGCCGATCCGGGGCGGCCGATGATGGCCGGCTGGTCACCTGCCCGTCTCAGCCTGGCCGGGCCGAATCCCGACCTGTTCGACCTCGAACCCGGGGAACTCGTGCTGTCCCGAGAAGAAGCCGCCGCAGCGGCCGAAGGGCGGCGATTGACCGCGGCGCTCGGCAACCTGGAGTACGTCGAGGGGCTCGGCCTGGCTTCCGTCGCAGGAATCAGCGCCGCCGAAGCAGCACGGCGGCTGGAGGCAGTGCCCGTCGAGGGCGTCGAACCCGACCCGTTCGACTTCGAGCAGGGACTCGACCTCATCGGGGCCACCGATGTGCCCGGTGGCTGTGTCATCAGCCAGCCGTGGGGCTACGCGCCGCAAATGCCAGGCGTGACAGGCCGACTGTCTACGGGCACCACCTGTTACGGCCTCTATGCCAACGCCAAGAGCGGCAACCAGGGGAGCATCGCCCGCGATGGCGTCATCGAAGGCTGGGATCTGCACCCCGGCGGTGACCCCTTCCCCGATGATCCCGCCGAAGAAGTCCTCGCCACCTACCTCTACCAGCACAACGCCGTCGCCTACTGCTGCGCCTACGCAGGTCTGCGACTGACGGACAGCCGAGCGATCAACGGCAAACCCGATCGCTGGCTGCGGCTGCCCGAACGCGACCACTGGCAGTGGACCTAGGCATTCGCGGAGCACGACATCCCTCAGGCGGTGAGGTCGTCGAGGACGCTGTGGGTGCCGCCAGGGTGCCCGCAGCACGCAGCCCCGGCACCACGGCGCATTTTGGCCGAGCTCGGGGTGTGTACGTGGTCGGGCACCCCGTCGGGCTGGACCTTCGCGGGTGCTGGCCAGGGTCGATCATGACGAGCTCGACCAGGCGTTGTCCGGCTGAA
Source organism: Saccharopolyspora sp. NPDC002376 (assembly GCF_053593195.1). Taxonomy (NCBI): domain Bacteria; kingdom Bacillati; phylum Actinomycetota; class Actinomycetes; order Pseudonocardiales; family Pseudonocardiaceae; genus Saccharopolyspora; species Saccharopolyspora sp. NPDC002376. The sequence goes on along the minus strand of NZ_JBSFBZ010000096.1, from coordinate 10,946 downwards.
TGCTGCGGGACAGCGAGCCGACGGGGGCGGTCGCCGTCGATGGCAAGACGATGCTGGCCGCGGTCAGGAAGAGATGCCGCAAACGCAGGTGGTGGCCGCGATGAACTCCCGCGGCGAGGTTGTTGGCCAGGCAGCGGTGGATGGTGGTGATGAGAACGCCGCGGCCCGGGATCTTCTGGCCCGGCTGGTACGAAAAGCCTTGGAGGGCACGGTGATCACCGCCGATGCCAAACACACCAGCAGTGCCTTCATCGCCGAAGCCGAGGCCGTCGGCGCATTCTGGCTCCTGCCGGTCAAAGGCAACCGCCCTGGTACGCATCAGCGGCTGAATACCCTGCCCTGGAACAATGCGCGTCTGGACACCCACGATCGCACCCGCGGGGCACGGTCGGGCCGAGACCCGCAGCCTGAAAGTCCTTACCCTGGACGACAATCTGCGATCAGAGCTACTCGGGGCCCGGCAGGCCGTCCGGATCCGCCGCTGGCGCCGACCGAAAGACAAACCCGCCAGCATCGAAACGGTGCACTACCTGACCAACCTGCCACCGGCCGACACCACCCCGGATGACCTGGCCAGACTGATCCGGGGGCACTGGGGCATCGAGGCGCGACTCCACGTGGTCCGTGACGTCGCCTTCAACGAAGACCATCACCGCGCCCGCATCGGCAACGCACCGCAGAACCTCGCCGTCTTACGCAACACTGCGATCACCGCCAGAACGGAGCCACCGGCATCCAACCCGCCCTCCGCGCCGGCAACCGCAGACCCGAACGACTTCTGAACCTACTACCCGAAACGGACTAAACCGGACAGGTCAACTTTGCGCAGACCCTGCCCGTCACCCCAGAATCACCCTCTTCGCCATCGTCTTGGCGTTATCGGTCAGTGGCCTGCCCTAAGCCCAGGCGAATCCAGCCGTACTCGCGGAGAAAACCGTTCATCCGGCGGCGTTGCCCGCTGCCAACCCGGTCACCCCGAGAGCGGCGAAGGCCCGGCTGGTCGATGCGGAGCAGCCACCAGTAACCCCGCCGACATGCGCGAAGCCACGCCGCGGCAGCAGTTCTCACTCGTCGGCCCGACTTGGCGGGGCGTGGAAACCGAACACCGACCCCACTGGGCGGAGGCCGTCGGAGCCGCGCTCTGCTCCCAGGCGCTGGACGCGCCAAAGCTGCGAGTCCTCATGAACACCGACCATCTCGGTCAGAGCGAGCGATGCCACCGGCGGTCGTTCCGGTGGGGTGCTCTTCCCCCATTTCCCGGCGATAGCCCCCGTCAGGGGGTTGGCGTTGCGGGCTCGCATCCCTAACGTATAGCGAAACATGAGCCCAGCTCACATTTAAGAGGATCTAGATGATCATCGTTCAACCTTCGCGCCGCAGACTCGGATCCTTCACGGTGGTGTCACTGCTTCTCGCCGTGATGACCCTGGTACTCGGTCCGATGCCCAGCTCCGCGGCGGAGCCCGGCTGGTGGACCCCGACCGCGCGGCCCACGCCCGACGCGCAGATCGACGTCACGGGCGAGCCCTTCAAGGGCACCGACGCCCAGGGGCGCGTAAGGGGCTTCGTCGACGCCCACAACCACATCATGGCCAACGAGGGCTTCGGCGGCCGGCTGATCTGTGGCAAGCCGTTCTCGGAGCAGGGCGTCGCTGACGCGCTCAAGGACTGCCCCGAGCACTACCCCGACGGCTCGCTCGCCGTCTTCGACTTCGTCACCAAGGGCGGCGACGGCAGGCACGACCCCAACGGGTGGCCCACGTTCAAGGACTGGCCCGCCCACGACTCACTGACCCACCAGCAGAACTACTACGCCGGAATCGAGCGGGCATGGCGCGGTGGCCAGCGGGTGCTGGTCAACGACCTGGTCACCAACGGCGTGATCTGCTCGGTCTACTTCTTCAAGGACCGCAGCTGCGACGAGATGACCGCCATCCGCCTTCAGGCGAAGAAGTCGTACGACATGCAGGACTTCATCGACAAGATGTACGGCGGCCCGGGCAAGGGCTGGTTCCGGATCGTCACCGGCAGCGCGCAGGCCCGCGAGGTCATCAAGCAGGGCAAGCTGGCCGTCGTCCTGGGGGTTGAGACCTCCGAGCCGTTCGGCTGCAAGCAGATCCTGGACAAGGCGCAGTGCAGCGAGGAGGACATCGACCGCGGCCTGGACGAGCTGCACGAACTGGGCGTGCGCAGCATGTTCCTGTGCCACAAGTTCGACAACGCCCTGTGCGGAGTGCGCTTCGACTCCGGCGCCCTCGGTACGGCCATCAACGTCGGCCAGTTCCTGTCGACCGGCACCTTCTGGAAGACGGAGACCTGCCGCGGCCCGCAGCACGACAACCCCATCGGCAACGCGGCGGCACCGGAGGCGGAGAAGCGGCTCCCGAAAGGGGTGGCCGTCCCCTCCTACGCCTCGGACGCGCAGTGCAACACCCGCGGGCTGACCGACCTGGGTGCGTACGCGGTGCGCGGCATGATGAAACGCAACATGATGCTGGAGATCGACCACATGAGCGTCAAGGCCACGGACCAGGCCTTCGACATCCTCGAATCCGAGTCGTACCCGGGCATCATCTCCTCGCACAGTTGGATGGACTCGGGCTGGACCGAGCGGCTCTACAAGCTCGGCGGGTTCATCGGCCAGTACATGAGCGGCTCCGAGGCGTTCAGCGCGGAGGCCAAGCGCACGGACGCGCTGCGCGAGAAGTACGGGGTCGGCTACGGCTACGGCACCGACATGAACGGTGTCGGCGGCTGGCCGGGCCCACGGGGCGGGGACACCCCGAACCCCGTTAAGTACCCCTTCCGCAGCACGGACGGCGGCTCGATGATCGACAAGCAAACCACCGGCGAGCGCACGTGGGACTTCAACACCGACGGCGCCGCCCACTACGGCATGGTCCCGGACTGGATCGAGGACATCCGGATCGTCGGCGGCCGGGGGGTCGTGGACGACCTCTTCTCGGGCGCCGAGTCCTACCTCCGCACCTGGGGGAACACCGAGAAGCACAAGTCCCGGGAAAACCTGGCCTCGGGCTCGGCCGCCTCGGCGTAAGTACCCACCGGAGCTGTGCCCGGCCGATGCGGGTCCATTATGGACACGGGGTTTTGTTCCGTGTTCTGGCATGGACGGCAGGTGCAGGAGCATGGTGTAGCGGGTCGTGCGCTCGACAGGGTGCCGATCGCGGAGCTGCCCAGCCCGATGATGAGATCACCTTCCCAGTGTCCCGCCACTTTTCGGCCGTCTACTTCGGATGGTCGTTGGTCGATCCGAACATCGTCGCTGATGAATTTCTTGCCGCGACGCCTGGTTCGTGCTCGCGGCACCCGCAAGGCCCGCCCGGTGCGCAGACACGCGGTGAGTTCGCGGTTGCGCGGCACTACCGGCACGAGCGACGGCGGCATCACCTACGAAGTCACCGGCCCCTTCCGCACCACCTCTGACCCCGCTTGATCGCCTCCTGAGGCTGTGGCGGTCGGCGTCAACATCACAGGCCGCCACACCCAATTCTTCTGTACGGGACCGATGGTCTCCCTGAGTACCTCACGTACAACTCGATCCACCGCGCACCCGACTGGCGCTAATCCACGCAGTCGGGCGGCGCCGGCTGAACGGTTTCCGTTGGTGTGCGGTAGGCGACGGCGCGACCGCGGACGGTGAGCCGCACGTCGGTGTCCGGGGCCGGGAGGTCCTGGCCGGGGACGCGGACGAGGATGGCCGTGCCGTCGCCGTGCAGGTCCAGCCGCACCGAGGCGTCGTGGCCGAAGTATCGGACCTCGCGAACTCGGGCGGGCACGCCGGAGTCGGCATCGTTGATGCTGAGCTGTTCTGGTCGGATGAGCACCCGTGCGGTTCCGTCGACCACCTCGCCGGTGACCGGAACGCTGCCGAGCACGCAGTCGGCTTGATTGCCGCGGATCGTGGCGGGCAGCAGGATCGCTTCACCCACGAAGTCGGCGATGTCGGTGTCGGACGGGCGGGTGTAGACCTCGCTGGGCGTGTCCAGTTGGGCGAGCAGGCCGTCGCGCATGACGCCGACTTGGTCGGCGAGCGACAGCGCTTCGGCTTGGTCGTGGGTCACCAGCACGGCGGTCGCGCCGGTGGCGCGCAGGGCTGAAGTGACTGCGCGGCGGGTTCCGTCGCGCAGCGCGGCGTCCAGCGCGGAGAACGGTTCGTCCAGCAGCACGATCTTCGGTTCGGGCGCGAGCGCGCGGGCCAACGCCACCCGCTGCTGCTGCCCTCCGGACAGCTCGTGCGGGTAGCGCTTCGCGAGTTCCGGTGAAAGACCGACCAGGTCGAGCAGCTCAGCGACCCGTTCCCTGCGGCGGTGCGCGCGGGACAGCCCGAAGCCGATGTTGTCCGCGACGTTCAGGTGCGGGAACAGCGCGCCTTCCTGCGGGACGTAGCCGGCACGGCGCTGTTGGGGTGGGACCGACCGTCCACTCCGGAATACCGCATCCCCGCTGAACAGGACGCTGCCTTCATCGGGGTCGGTGAATCCGGCGATTACCCGCAACAAGGTCGTCTTGCCGCAACCCGACGGACCGAGCACCGCGGTGAGGCTTCCCTGCGGGACGTGCAGGTCCACGCCGCGCAGGACCTCGGTGCGCCCGAAGGACTTGCGCACTCCGGTGATGGTCAGCGCGGTCATCGCGTCATCTCCTGTCGAGCCTTGCGGGTCAGCAGATATGTGGCTGGTGCCGAGATCAGCACCATCAGTGCCGCATAAGGCGCGGCGGCGCCGTAAGCCAGGCTGGCGCTGTGGTTCCAGAACTCCGTGGCAAGGGTGCGGGTTCCGGTGGGTGCGAGCAGCAGGGTCGCGGTCAGCTCGGTCACCACGCCGAGGAACACCATCGCGGCACCCGCGCCGAGGCCGGGGGCGATCAGCGGCAGGGTCACCCGGCGCAGGGTGGTCCACCGGCCGGCACCGAGCGAGTGGGCGACGTCGTCGAACACGGATGGCGTCTGGGCCAGGGTGGCGCGCACGTTCACCATGGCCCGCGGCACTAAGAGGATCACGTACGCGATAACCAGCACGCTGGTGGTCTGGTACAGGTCCGGCACCAGCCGCACCGCGATCGTCACCAGGGCGAGGGCGACGACGATCCCGGGCAGCGCGCTGCTGGTGTAGGTGAGCCGCTCCAACGCGGTGGACACGCGTGAGCGGCGCCGCTCGTAGAGCCAGGCGACTGGGATCGCCGCCACCGTGGTGATCAGCGCCCCGAGCAGCCCCAGCCCGATCGAGGTGCTGGTCGTGCTGGCGATGAGGTCGAGTTCTAGGCCGCTGGAGCTGCCCACGGCGAGCCAATAGCCGAGGCTGCCCAGCGGGACACCCAGGGACAGCACCGCGAGCAAGATCAGCGCGGCGAACGCGGGCCAGGTCAGTCGGCCCAGCGCCACCGGCTCGAGCCGTCGCGCGGCGCCCGATCCGGTGCGGGCGTAGCGGGCCCTACCGCGCAGCCGCAGCTCGCCGAGCAGCAAGAGCAGGCAGCACAGCACCAACACGGTGCCGAGCATCGTCGCCGCGGGGGCGTTGAAGGTGGACTGGTACTGGTCGTAGATCGCGGTGGTGAAGGTCGGGAACCGCACCATCTGAAGTGCGCCGAACTCGGCCAGCAGGTGCAGCCCGACCAGCAGCGATCCACCGAGCACCGCGGGCCGCAACTGCGGCAGCACGATCCGCCGGAACGTCCGCCACTCACTGTGGCCGAGCGAGCGGGCCACCTCGTCATGCGCCGGATCGAGGCCGCGCAGCGCCGCGGCCGCCGGTAGGTAGACGAAGGGGAAGTAGGACAGCGTCACCACCAGCAGAGCCCCGCCGAATCCGGTCGCGGACGGGGCGATCGAGATCCAGCTGTAGCTGTTCACGAACGCGGGGATGGCCAGCGGTGCGACCAGCAGGACGTTGAAGAGGTTGCGGCCGGGTAAGGCGCTGCGCTCGACCAGCCAGGCCGCCCCGGTGCCGATCACCGCGCAGCAGGTCATGCACGCGGCGGTGAGCACCACCGTGTTGCGCAGCAGCTCGCTGGTGCGGGGCCGGAAGATCAACCGGGTGGCTTCCGCTGAGCCGATCTCGATCGTGTTGGCCAGGACGAACCCCAGCGGTACCAGGGTGATCGCGGTGACCAGCACCGCCGCGGCCAGCATGGGCAGCGGAAGTCGCCGGACCCGTCGCCGAGCCGTCAGGAGACGGTCGGCGACGGGCTGCGTCGTGGTATCCACTTACAGAAGTCCCGCTGCCTGCATCAGCTCGACGACCTTGGGGCCGTTGAGCGTGGCCACGTCGATGACCGGCGGGTCCAGTTCGGACAGCGGCTTGAGCTTGCTGTTGGCGGCGACCCCGCTGGCGATGGGGTATTCGAGGGCCTTGGAGTCGGCCAGCGCCTGCTGCCCCTTGGGACCGGTCAGGTAGCGGACCAGCTGCTGGGCCTGCTCCTGGTTCTCGCTGGCCTTGAGCACTCCGGCGCCGGAGACGCTCAGGAAGCCGCCGGGGTCCTTGCCGTCGAAGAACTTCAGCTCGGTGTTCTTACTGTCGGCGCCGGACTCGGCCCGGTCCTTGTACCAGTAGTAGTGGTAGATCACGCCGGCATCGATCTCGCCGGTGTCAACCGCCTTCATCACCGCACGGTTGGACGGGTACACCTTGGCGTTGCTCTTCAACGCGGCCAGCCACTTGGCTGTCTCGGCCTCACCCTTGGTGGCGAGCACGGCGCTGACGATGGCCTGGAAGTCCGCGCCCGCGGCGGCCACGCCGATCTTGCCCTGCCAGCGCGGGTCCTGGATGTCCATGAGCGAGGCGGGTAGCTGGTCGGGGGACACCCGATCCTTGTTGTAGGCCAGCACGGTGGCGCGGGCGGCGAAGCCGGTCCAGTTCTTGCTCGACGGCACGAACTGGGCCGGTACCTGGGCAAGGGTGGCGTCATCGATCCGGGAGAAACCCCCGTTGTTGTCGACCAGCGTCATGGCGGGGGAGTTCTCGGTCACGAAGACGTCGGCGGGAGAGGCCGGGCCCTCCTGCACGATCTGGTTACCCAGCTCCGAGTCGCCGCCCGACCGGATGTTGACCTTGATCCCGGTGTCCTTCTCGAAGCCCTCGACCATGATTTTGATCATGTCCTCGTGCTGGGCGTTGTAGAGGGTGATCGTCCCGTTCCCGTCCTCAGCCCCACTGCACGACGTGGTGCTGAGCATCACGGCCATACCCAGTGTCGCCAAAGCGGCTCGCCCGGCCCAACGCATTTCCATTCTCCTGATCGTTAGGTAAGGATAGCCTCAGGACAGTAACCGGCGCGGGTGCGTGGAGGCAACGCGGCTACCGGTTAGCGGCCAGGGACGGCTAAATTAGCGAAGCCTTACCTATGGGTGATGTGAGAAAGGGTCTTTCATGGTTCACCCGGTCAAGCCCGTCGGAGTGGGCTTCGCCGCCGACCTCGCCATCCACGGAGATCGGTTGGCGGTCACCGGTCCTGCGCAGCAAGCGCTCAGCTATCGGCAGCTCGCAGATCGGGTGGAGGACGTCGCCGAGCGCCTGGGCGCGGTGCGGCGGCTGGTCATGATCCGCTCATCGCACGACGTGGACACGCTGATCACCTATCTCGCCGCGCTGGCAGGCGGTCATCCGGTCCTGCTCACCGGAGTCGACGGTGCGCAGTGGGACGAGCTGGTGGACGCCTACGACCCGGATGTCGTGTCACAGCGCGCGGGCGAGCTGGACGAGCGGCGCGACGGCACCGCGCACGACCTGCACCCGGAGCTGGCTCTGCTGCTGTCCACCTCCGGATCGACCGGATCCCCGAAGCTGGTGCGGCTTACTGCTGAAAACGTGCAGTCCAACGCCGAGGCCATCGCCGGATACCTGGACATCCAGGACACCGACCGGCCGTGCGTGTCGCTACCGCTTCACTACAGCTACGGACTGTCGATCGTCAACAGCAACCTGTTACGTGGCGCCGGACTGGTGCTCACTCCCGGTTCGATGATCGACGACGCATTCTGGGATGCGGTGCGCAGCAATGGATGCACGAGCCTGCACGGGGTTCCGCACACCTTCGACCTGCTCGAACAGGTCGGGTTCGACCGGATGCGGTTGCCCGAGCTGCGCTACGTGACCCAAGCGGGAGGCGGCATGGCGCCGGACCGGGTGCGGCGCTTCGCCGGGCTCGGTGAGCGCGATGGCTGGCGGTTCTACGTGATGTACGGCCAGACCGAGGCGACCGCGCGCATGGCCTACCTACCGCCCGAACTGGCGCTGCAGCGGCCCAATGCCGTTGGTGCGCCCATCCCTGGCGGATCGTTCGAAATCATGCCTTCCGACACACCCGGTCAGGGTGAGCTGGTTTACCGGGGACCGAACGTGATGCTCGGGTACGCCCGGGGCCCAGTCGATCTCGCGCGCGGGCGCGAGATCGACGCGCTGCATACCGGGGACATTGCGCGCCGCGCCGACGACGGGCTCTACGAGATCATCGGCCGCTCGTCGGCATTCATCAAGCTGTTCGGACTGCGCATCGACCTGCGGCGCATCGAGCGGATGCTCGAGGAACGTGGGTTCACAGCGGCCTGCACCGGCACCGATGACGCGCTCGTCGTCGCAGTTGAAACAACGAACCCGGACGCGCGGGGAGTGGCCGAGGTGGTTCGGGCCGAGGTCGGCCTGCCACCTGGCGGGCTGCGGGTGGTCACCGTGCAGGACCTGCCGAGGTTGTCCAACGGCAAGCCGGACTATCCGGCGATCCGGGAACTCGCGAGCCAGCTGGGGCCAGGGGGAGCGGAGTCGCTGCGTGATCGGTTCGCCGCCGTGCTCGGGGTGCCGGAGGTGCCCGACACCGCCTCGTTCGTCGATCTCGGCGGGGACTCGCTGACCTACGTGCAGATGGCGATCGAGATCGAGCGTGTGCTCGGCCACCTGCCCGGCGACTGGCACCTCCTGCCGGTCGGGGAACTGCAGCGCCTCGCGCCGAAGAGCGCTCCGACCAAGCGGCTGACGGCGGTGGAGACCGGCGCCGTGGTGCGTGCGGTGTCCATCGTGCTGATCGCCGGGACCCATCTCGGACTGTTCCACCTGCTCGGCGGTGCGCACCTGCTGCTGATCGCCGCGGGGTGGGCGTTCGCCCGGTTCAGCCTGGCGCCGCGTGCCGGAACGCGGACGAGCACGGTGATCCTGCGCAGCGCGGCGTGGATCGCCGTGCCCACGACGCTCTGGCAGGTGGTGCGCTGGTTCTACCCCGATTCGTACGTGCGCATCACCAACATTCTGCTGATCGACAACTACGCGCGTCAGGGCACCATCGGCTACTGGTTCATCGAGGTGCTGGTGCAACTCCTGGTCATCATGGCGGTGCTTTTCGCCTGCGGGCCGGTGCGCCGGTTCGAGCGCAGGAACGGGCTGGCGTTCGCGGCCATCGTCCTCGCGGTCGCGTTCGCGGTGCATCTGCTCGCACAGGACACCGCGGCCTACGCCGAGCGTTCCTGGGCGACGCACGGTGTGGCCTGGTTCTTCGCGCTGGGCTGGCTCGCCCAGCGCGCATCCACCACGTGGCTGCGCTGGCCGGTGCTCGGACTGGGTGTGGTGCTGCTGTTCGACTACTTCGGCCAACCGAGTCGGGAACTGGTCGTGATGGCCGGACTGGCGGTGCTGCTCCTGGTGCCGTGCGTGCGGTTACCTCCGGTAGTGGCCAGGCTCGTGGTGCTGCTGGCCAGCGCCTCGCTCTACATCTACCTAACGCACTACGTCATCCTCCGAGCAACGCAGCCCTACCTGCCGCAGATTCTGGTGCTGGTCGCGGGTCTTTCGGTCGGCGTGCTCGTCTGGGCCCTCGTTGGCTGGACGCGCACCCGGTTCTCCGCACGCGTGCGGAGAACCGGACCCGTCAGTCCACGATCGCCGAGTAGGTAGCACTTTCGTCGACTGCTGCCCACCCGGTACCTGGGACTCGCCCGGGAGAGTTCGCCGCTCAATGGTCAAGATGCACCAGTCCGGTATGGCGGAGGTTTCCTACCAGCCGTTGACCAGCCACGACGGGAGCTCCGAGCAACGGATGTCCTCGCTTGCCCAACCTCTGGGCGAGCTCTTCCGACGTGACTAGAATCCGCCCGGTTTTCACAAGGGCGTCCATACCCAGGTGGGGACGGGTTCTCGGCTGCCAGGCGCGAGACGAGGCGGCGGATTGAGACGAGAGTGCGCGGACGCCCAGGCCCGCGGTGCGCGCTTGCGCGAGCGTCACCAAGTCACGATGCCACTGCGGCACCCTGCCCGGCGAAGTGTCGGCGGGCCAGCGGTACGAGGAGCGCGGCTAGGAACGCTCTGTCCTTAGGCTGCAGTTGCAGATGTTGGTCGTCGAGTCGCCGTTGCCGGAGTGTGAGTTGGTGGCGTGGGGTGAGGATCTCGACATCCTTCTCACTGTCGGTCATCGGCAACAGCGGCAGCAGGCGGAGACATGGGCGACATGTCGGGCGGTGACCGGTGATGTGCCGAAAGCTGTTTACCTGCATGGACGTATTTCTCGGCACATACAGGGCTGTTCGCCCCTTAGAACATTGACCAGACCGTCGCGGCGCTACTGGCGTCCCAACACGCACCGAGCGCCACATCAGCCACGTTGGAAACAGCGAAGAAGCGACTCACGGACGCCGAAGCACGGCTACGCCGCTTCCAGGAAGCCATCGGGGCGGGCGTCGATCCGGCCGCGTTGGCAGAGGCGATCAATCAGACTCAAGCCGAGCGTGCCGCAGCTCGCGCTGAACTGGAGAACAAGCCAGCGCCTAACACGCTCTCGGATGCCGAGATCTACGCGATGATTGATTCGCTCGGCAACGTGGGCGCATCGCTATCGAGTGCCAAGCCGGAGGGGCTGCCCAGGGTTTGGTTGACACCTGACGTGTGAGGCTGTGGCCTCACCTGGAAGGATGCGACCGTGCCCAAGCCCTACCCCCAGGAGTTTCGTGA
>NZ_JBSFBZ010000095.1:0-17056 GCF_053593195.1 Saccharopolyspora sp. NPDC002376 | reverse complement strand
GCCAGGTCACGGACGAGCGGGAACACTATTTTCCGGCTGATTGCCCTGCGCCAGATACGCCGCCGCTTTACGCAGGACCTCGTTCTCCTGCTCCAACAACCGGTTGCGCTTGCGCAACTCCCGCAGCTCTGCGGACTCCTCACGAGTGGTCCCGGCACGCTTACCGTCCTCAACGTCGGCGGCACGCAACCAGTTGGCCAGACAGGACTCGGAGATCCCGAAATCCTTGGCGATCTGCTTCAGCGGAGCCTCGCCACGACGGGCGACCGCGACAACGTCGTCACGGAACTCCTGGGGGTAGGGCTTGGGCACGGTCGCATCCTTCCAGGCGAGGCCGAAGCCTCACACGTCAGGTGTCAACCAAACCCTGAGCAGACCCCTCGCCGGCGGCGGCGACTACCACAAGCAGGATCGGGTGCGGGCGCTGTATGCGCCGTTGGCGCTGCTGGCGCTGCCCGTGGTGTGGCTGGTTCTCGTCCTCGTCGGATACACCGCGATGTTCTGGGCGGTGGGTGTTCGGGGCTGGTGGGCTGCGTTCTTCCAGAGCGGATCGTCGCTGTTGACCCTGGGGTTCAGTGCGCCGGTTGATGCGATGACGGCAGTGCTGGTGATTTCTGAAGCTGCGTTGGGACTCGGACTGCTGGCGCTGCTCATCTCGTACCTGCCGTCGATCTACGCCTCGTTCTCGCGGCGTGAAGTGATGGTGACCAGCCTGGAGGCCCAGGCAGGCACCTCGGCATGGGCGGCCACGCTGCTTGAGCGGCAGGCCCGCATCGGCGGCCTGGACGACCTCGAATGGTTCTGGCGGGACTGGGCTCGCTGGTTCGCCGACATCGAGGAGACGCACACCTCGTCTCCGACCCTGGTGCACTTCCGTTCGCCTCAGCCGGATCGTTCGTGGGTCACCGCGGCCGGTGCGGTCCTGGACACCGCCGCACTCATTGACTCCACAGTGGACGTTCCATGTCAGCCGCCTGCTGAACTGTGCATCCGTTCCGGATACTTGGCGTTGCGACGCATCGGTGACTTTTTCGGCATGCCGTACGACCCCGACCCCAAACCGGACGATCCGATTTCCATCGACCGGGCTGAGTATGACGCCGTGTGCCAGCGGCTGATCGACGCCGGGGCGCCGCTGCGACCGGACCGGGACCGGACCTGGCGTGACTTCGCTGGCTGGCGTGTCAACTACGACGCCGTGCTGCTGCGACTGGCGTGGCTGTGCCGAGCCCCGTCCGCCCCGTGGTCGGCCGACCGAGCCATCCCGTTCCGCCCCACACCGATGCTCCGCCGCAGGACGAGATCCTGACCGCATCCTCCGCCAGGACAGGGGACGGGTGAAGGATCCACTGAGCAGGCGCGCCCCGAAACCGAGCTCCACGAACCTGCAGATTCTCGCCATCAAGGCACTGAGCCCGAATTCCCATCGCCGAAGCCCATGACTGGCGGCGACTGACCCGATCACGCCACGGGCAAGGCTTCGGCGACTCGCAGTTCCGGCAGTGAAGCACGACGATGACATTGATCAAAAGGGCCTTAAGGCTCAACCCGACGTCCGGTCTTCACCGCGGGCACGTACCAGCCACGCACCGGGGCTCCGTCCGAAGATTCGCACGTACGGCTAAAAAGTTGAGCATGGCTATAGGCAGACCTACGCTCGTTCGAGAGATGGCTCACGCTCGGCCGAAAATCCAAGCATCTGGCCTGCCAGGGCGGTCCTTTCGGAACCGGTGCTCCGCCTCATCGCGTGGCTGCGGCGCCACTCCGCCCTTCTTGGCCAGGCTCGTCGACGCGGCACAGGCGTAGACCTCCATCGCGAGCACGGAGGGGGCGTAGCAATGACCGACCTGGACACGCTTTCGGTGAACACGATTCGCGGACTGTGCATGGACGCGATCCAGAAGGCGAATTCCGGGCACCCCGGGACTCCTATGGGCATGGCGCCTGTTGCATACACGCTGTGGCAGCGGTTCTTGCGGTTCGATCCCGCCGATCCCATCTGGCCGAACCGCGACCGTTTCGTGCTCTCCGAGGGCCACGCCTCTGCTCTGCTCTGGTCGCTCCTGCACCTGACCGGCGTCCGCGCGGTCGATCCCGACTACGAGGTGCTCGGCCGGTCGGCGGTAACCCTCGACGATCTGAAGTGCTTCCGGCAGCTCGATTCGCGCTGCCCCGGTCACCCCGAGTACCGGTGGACGAGCGGCGTCGAGACGACCACCGGTCCGCTCGGCCAGGGGGTCGCCACCTCCGTCGGTATGGCGATCGCCGGCCAGTGGCTGGCGGCGAGATTCAACCGTGAAGACTTCACGCTTTTCGACTTCGACGTGTACGCGCTCGCCGGGGACGGCTGCATGATGGAGGGCATCTCCTCCGAGGCGGCGTCGCTGGCCGGGCACTTGCAGCTGTCCAACCTGTGCTGGATTTACGACTCCAACCGGGTCACCATCGAGGGCCACACCGACATCACCTTCACCGAGGACGTCGCCGCTCGCTTTCTGGCCTACGGCTGGAACGTGACCACTGTTGCCGACGCCAACGACCTCGATCAGATCAGCCGAGCCTTCCGCACCTTCCGGGCCGAGACCGGTCGTCCGACCCTGGTTCTGGTGCACAGTCACATCGGCTACGGGTCGCCGGTCGAGGACTCACCGAAAGCACACGGAGCGCCGTTCGGGCCGGAGGCGGTCAGAGCCACCAAGCGCGTCTTCGGAATTCCGCCGGACGCCGACTTCCACATTCCCGACGGTGTGCCCGACTGGTTCGCCCAGGGCATCGGTGTGCGGGGCGCCGAGTTGCGCACCGGCTGGGAGAAGACGTTCGATGCCTATCGCAGCGCACACCCCGATCTCGCCGAGGAGCTGGAGCGGATCCAGCGTCGGGAGCTCCCGGACGGCTGGGACACCGCGCTGCCCACCTTCCCAGCCGATCCGAAGGGCTTGGCGACTCGCGATTCGTCCGGCCAGGTGCTGAACGCCGTGGCCGAGGCGATCCCCTGGGTCCTCGGCGGGTCCGCCGACTTGGCACCGTCGACCAAGACCCGGCTCACGCTCGGCGGAGCGGGCGATTTCCAGCCCGACGACCGGTTCGGGCGCAACCTGCACCTCGGCGTCCGGGAGCATGGGGCTGCGGCCGTCGCCAATGGAATGGCGCTGACGAAGCTCCGTCCGTACTGGTCCGGGTTCCTGATCTTCTCCGACTACGCCAAGGCGGCCATCCGGCTCTCCGCGTTGATGGAGATCCCCACCGTCCACATCTTCACCCACGACTCCATCGGCGTCGGCGAGGACGGACCCACTCACCAGCCTGTCGAGCAGCTCGCCGGGCTGCGCGCAACACCCGGGCTGCTCGTCTTCCGTCCCGCCGACGCGAACGAGGTCGTCGAAACCTGGCGAGTGGTCGCCGCGCTCCGCCGGGAGCCCGCAGCGCTGATCCTCTCCCGGCAGGCCCTTCCCACTTTCGATCGCAGTCGGCTCGGGGCGGCCAGCGGTGTCGCGCGGGGTGCCTACGTGCTGGCTGACGTGCCCTCGGGCGAGCCCGAGGTGATCCTGCTCGCCACCGGCTCCGAGGTGTCGCTGGCCTTGGCCGCGCATGACGAGCTCACCGACGAGGGCATCGCGTCCCGGGTGGTGAGCATGCCGTGCTGGGAGTTGTTCGACCGCCAGCCGCGGGAGTACCGCGATCAGGTGCTGCCGCCTGCGGTGACGGCCAGGGTCGCGGTGGAAGAGGCCTCGACGCTTGGCTGGCACCGGTATGTCGGTGCCGGCGGGGCCATCGTCGGTATGCACACCTTCGGTGCGTCCGCGCCCCTCAAACAGCTGCTCACGAAGTTCGGGTTCACCCCTGAGCGCGTCTCGCAGGTAGCACGCGAACTGGTATGGAGTGAGGAGGCAATGACGTGAAAGCGACTCAGTCCCTGCACGAGCTCGGGCAGAGCCTGTGGCTCGACAACATCACCCGCGACATGCTCGACTCCGGTCGGCTCCAGCACTACATCGACAACTACTCAGTCACCGGTCTGACATCGAACCCCTCGATCTTCGACAAAGCGATCTCCTCCGGCTCGTACAACGCGGCCATCCGCGCCAGAACGGCGTCAGAGCAGCCGGATGAGGAGCTTTTCTTCGAGCTGGCCGTCGAGGACCTCCAGAGAGCTGCCGATCTTTTCCTGTCCGTTCACGAGCGAACGGACGGTGTGGACGGCTGGGTGTCCCTGGAGGTCTCGCCGCTTCTGGCGTACGACACCGCGCGGACCATCGAAGCGGCGAAGGCACTGCACGCCCGAGCGGGCCGGAGCAACCTGTTCATCAAGATCCCCGGTACCGCCCAAGGTCTCCCGGCTATCACCGAGTGCATTGCCTCGGGCGTACCGGTGAACGTCACCCTGTTGTTCTCGGCCGACCACTACCGGGCTGCCGCCGACGCGTACCTGACGGGCGTCGAGCGCAGGGCGGAGCGGGGACTCGATCCGGCCGTGGGTTCGGTGGCCTCCGTTTTCATGTCCCGCTGGGATGCCGCCGTCAGCAGCGAAGTACCGGAAGAGCTGCGGGACCGGCTCGGCCTCGCGGTCGGACAGGACACGTACCGGGCGTACCGCACCCTGATGGACTCGGATCGGGTGCAACGCCTGGAGAACGCTGGTGCACGCATGCAGCGACTGTTGTGGGCGAGTACCCGCACCAAGGACCCCGACGCGTCGGACACGCTTTACGTCCACGGACTCGCCGCGCCGTTCACGGTCAACACGATGCCCGACGAGACGCTCAAGGCTTTTTACGATCACGGCGAGGTGGGCGAGCCCATGCCCGTCGACGGCAACGGCTGCGACGCGACGCTAGCGCGGTTCGCCGACGCAGGAGTGGATGTCACAGCGCTCGCTGCCAAGCTCCAGAGCAGCGGTGCGGCTTCCTTCGTCGCCTCCTGGAACGACCTTCTGGCCTGCATCTCCGCACAGCGGGAGGCCCTTGTTCGCCCCTCTTCCTGACCCGAACCGACCGATCCGAGGGCCGAAAGATGTCCATCACGCCCCTCCGGCAGCAGCCGTCGTGGAAGGCACTTGAACAACATCACGCCGAGATCGGAACCGTCCATCTGCGTGCACGTGGCCCTGCGCATGCCGAGGGGGACTCTTCGACAAACCTCTCATCCGTCGTTACCGCGCCCTGAAACGCCAGGGCCGTACCCAGGAGAGCAGCCATGGCAACTGACAGCCCCACGCAGCTCGGCATGATCGGACTCGGCCGGATGGGCGCGAACCTCGTGCGCCGGCTCATGCGCGACGGCCACCACTGCGTGGTTTATGACCTCAACGAAAGCGCAGTAAGGGAGCTGGAAGAGGAGGGCGCCGTCGCCGCCGGATCGCTCGGTGACTTGGTGGCGAATCTGGAGCGGCCACGGGCCGCTTGGCTCATGCTGCCGGCCGCCGTCGTACAGCCGACCCTCGACCAGCTGGTCGAGCTCCTCGACCCGGACGACACAGTCATCGACGGCGGCAACTCCTACTACCGCGACGACATCACCCGGGCGGAGCAGCTTGCTCCTCGCCGCATTCATTACCTGGATTGCGGTACCTCGGGTGGTGTCTGGGGACTAGAACGCGGCTACTGCCTCATGATCGGCGGCGAGACCGAGCCCGTCGCCCGACTGGACCCCATCTTCCGGACCATCGCGCCCGGCGCCGGCACCGCCGAGCCGACGCCGAGCAGGCAGGCCAACGGGACAGCACCGGACGGCTATCTGCACTGCGGTCCGAGTGGAGCCGGGCACTTCGTGAAGATGGTCCACAACGGGATCGAGTACGGGATGATGGGCGCGATCGCCGAGGGTCTCAGCATCATCGAGCACGCGGATGCCGGGCGTCGCAAGCACGCCGCTGACGCCGAGACCGCCCCGCTGCGCGAGCCGGAGTTCTACCAGTACGAGATCGATGTCGGCCAAGTGGCCGAAGTGTGGCGCCGCGGCTCGGTCGTGGGCTCCTGGCTCGTCGACCTGACCGCTGACGCACTTGCCCGGTCACCGGAGCTGGAGGAATTCACCGGGCGCGTCTCGGACTCCGGCGAAGGGCGATGGACGGTACTGGCGGCGGTCGATGAAGGCGTACCTGCCGCCGTGATCACCACTGCGCTCACCGAACGGTTTCAATCCCGAGGCCTGAGCGGGTTCGCCGACAAGCTCCTGTCCGCCATGCGCAGTGAGTTCGGCGGACACGCCGAGAAAAGGAGCTCATCGTGACACGCCCGGACGACCACGTGATCGTGCTCTTCGGCGCCACCGGCGACCTCGCCAAGCGCAAACTGCTCCCCGGACTGTTCCACCTCGCCTGGGCAGGCCTCCTGCCGGACGGCTACCGCATCGTGGGCTCAGGCCGGGCTCACTCCGCGCTGGACGACGATGCGTTCCGCAAACACGCGTACGATGCGGTCGCCACCTTCGGACGCTGCGAGCCGTCCGGGCCGGTGTGGCAGTCCTTCGTAGACTCGCTGTCCTTCGCCGCATCCGACCCACCGGATGCCGGCCCGCTGCTCGCGGCCGTACGGGCGGCCGAGGACTCCCTCGGCGGGCAGCCACGCAAGCTCTTCCACCTGGCCGTTCCGCCCGCCGCGTTCGGATCCGTCATCGGAATGCTCGGCGACACGAACCTGGCGGAGAACTCGAAAGTGATCGTAGAGAAGCCCTTCGGCACAGATCTCACGTCAGCGCGAGCGCTCAACAAGACCATCCACGCCGTCTTCGACGAATCCCGGACCTTCCGCATTGACCACTTCCTCGGCAAGGAGTCGGTGGACAACATCCTCGCTCTCCGCTTCGCCAACGGCATGTTCGAACCCATCTGGAACCGGGACCACATCAGCAATGTGCAGATCGACGTGCCCGAGACGCTCGGCCTCGAGGGCCGCGCCCACTTCTACGAAGGCACCGGAGCTTTCCGGGACATGATCGTCACACATCTGATCCAGGTGCTGGGCATCGTGGCGATGGAACCGCCTGTCTCGCTCGCCGCCCAGTCGCTGCGCGACGAGAAGGCCAAGGTTTTCGAAGCACTACGCCGCATCGAACCCGAGCACGTCGTACGCGGCCAGTACGACGGCTACCGCGACGAACCGGGCGTAGCCCCCGATTCGCAGACCGAGACGTTCACCGCGCTGCGGCTGGAGGTGGACAACTGGCGCTGGGCCGGTGTGCCGTTCTACCTGCGCTCCGGCAAGAAACTCGCACAACATCGCGAGACGATCACCCTCGGCCTGCGCGAGCCGCCCCTGAGGATGTTCCCCACCGATGTCCCCCAGCAGGAGAATTACCGAAGCAACAAGATCGTGATCGACTTCGGGGACCCCGGGTGGATCGCCGCCTGCTTCCTGGCGAAGGAGCCCGGCCCCACCATGCGACTTGCACCAGAAGCGATGACCTTCCGCTACGCCGACTCCTTCTGCCAGGAATACGGGCTCGAAGGCTACGAGCGATTGATTCTGGACGCCATGCTGGGCGACCAGTCGCTGTTCACCCGGTCGGATGGCATCGAGCGCATCTGGGAAGCATCGACCCCGTTGCTCGAGAATCCACCGCCGGTGCAGCCGTACACCCCCGGCTCATGGGGTCCCGAACCTGCCGTCAGCGAACTGATCGCACCACACCAATGGCATCTGGAAGACGCCGACGACACCGTGCGGGAATAGCGACGTTCCCCGGTGACTCTGCGAGATTGTGCCTCGCAGGGAACTCGGCCCGCCCAGTCGGAAAGCTGTCGAGGCCTGTATCGACGCGAAACTGGCCGGTCAGTCGCCCGAGACCGAGGTAGCCGGAGCAACGCCCGGCCTGAATGCGCGCGTCGGCTCGATGACACTGCCGGTGTCAGCGCGGATGAAAGGAAACGGCCATGTCATGGTTGATCGGCAATCAGGGCATGCTGTGGGCTGTAGCGTGCAAAGCCGTGCTCCTCTACGGCACCGGTTTGCTCGGTTTGCGTCTGACGAACCGGCGCACGCTCGCTCAGATGTCGCTCTTCGACTTCGTCACCGCAGTAGCGATTGGGGCGGTCATCGGACGCACAGCCACCGCACCGGACACCTCCTACGCGGAAGGTGCTGCAGCCCTGTTCGCGTTGATAGCGGTGCACCAGCTGATCGGTTACGCACGCTTCTGGTCAATCGGCCAGCGGTTGACCGACCACCGGATCAGGCTGCTCGTCGTCGATGGCGACGTCCAGGTGAAGGAGCTGCGGGCATGCGGTTTGACCATGGCGGATCTGCGGGCGGCGTTGCGGCAACAAGGTGTTCGTGACCTGGCAGAAGTGCGGCACCTCATCTACGAACGCAACGGCAGGTTCACTGTCGTGCCAGCCCGGCAGGAACCTGGGGAATTGATCAATGCCGAGGTGCGTCTCGCAGCCGAGCGTCGTCGCGCACCTCGACATCCGGGGTAGCACGCGCATGGTTCGGAGGGAGCCGATGCGCAGGTGGCTGTCGTTGACCGTCTTGCCAGGCTTCGGTAGGTCCCGGAAATGGCGGAAGCCCTTCTCGGCCAGCAACTAGATCATCGATCCCGGACGGCCGGCGCTGCCGCTTGGCCACGATCTCGGGTCAAAGGGACCTGATTACGGGTAAGTAGCTTTCCAGCAGGGTAGCGAAGCGTGATCCCGGGGCGGCCGCCGCTACCGCGACGGCATCGGGTGCTGTGTCGACGTCTCGCAGCGGTGGCAGTTCGCGTACGCGCAGGCCAGCCGTGGTGAGTCGGCGGCGCTGGACGGTGCCCGTGTGCGGCGTGGACATCGGGACGCCGCGCAGGAGCGTCGGGTCGGGGGCGGCAAGGCCGAGCGCCCAAAACCCGCCGTCGGTCGCCGGGCCGAACCACGCGTCGCATTCGTGCCACGCGCCGGATACCAATGCGGGGGCGAGCAACTGGGGGGTCAGCTGCGGGGTGTCCGCGCCGACCACCAACGCGGGGCCGTCGGCGACGGCGCTGAAGGCCTCGGCCAGGCGTTCATCGAGGCCGCCGGCGACCTGCGGTATCACCTCGACACCGGACGGTAGCCAGCGTCCAGGCGTGCCGTCCAGCACGAGCACCCGGCGGCGGGCTGGACAGCGGCGTACGGCCTGCAGGGTGTCGGCGAGCGCGGCCTCGGCCAGCGCGGCGGCCTGGGCGGGGGTAAACGGCGGGGTCAGCCGGGTCTTGACGTACCCGGGCCGTGGCTGCTTGGCGATGACCAGCAGGGTGGTCGGTGGCCCGGTCTGAGGCATCATCGGGCGGTTCCCGCGTGCCGGCGCGGTGGCTCGTTGAGCACGGCGCGCATGTCGCGGACGGCGTGCCAGGTGCCGCGCCAGGTTCCGGTGACCTTGGACCGCCCGGCGCGCGGGTGGTATGGGACGTCGATCTCGTGCACGCGCCATCCGGCGTCGGCGGCGTGGACCACCATTTGCAAGGGGTAGCCCGATCTGAGGTCGGTCAGAGTCAGTGCGAGCAGGGCCTGCCGACGGGCCACCCGCATCGGTCCGAGGTCGTACAGGTGCAGGCCGGTGCGGCGGCGGATCAGGCGAGCCAGCGTGTGGTTGGCGAGGCGGGCGTGCACCGGCCAGGAACCTGGACCGGTGGGCCTGCGGCGGCCCAGCACGAGGTCCGCGTGGCCCTCGAGGACGGGCGCAGCCAGCAACGGCAGCAGCCTGGGGTCGAGGGAGGCGTCGCAGTCGCAGAAGCCGACCAGGGGTGCGGTAGCGGCGTGCAGCCCGGCCGCGCAGGCGGCACCGAACCCGCGCAGCGGTTCAGCGACGACATGCGCGCCAAGCGAGGCGGCGAGTTCGGCGGAGCCGTCGGTGGAGCCGTTGTCCACGACCACGGCACGCCAGCCAGGCGGGATCCGCCCCAGCACCCAGGGCAGGGCGGGCGCCTCGTTCAAACACGGAAGCACCACCTCAGCGGACGGCGAAGGATCATCCCGCACGTCTTCCAGGCTAAGCAGACAAACGAGATTTCGTGTTGTGGATCAGCCCGAGGCGCGGGCCTGGGTGTGATCTGCGGTTCGAGGCGGTGTCGGAGTCATTCTGCTGGCACCTGGGTGGTGCCTTCGCGCAGCGGGGCGCCGGCGAATTCCCGCATGCCTTCGGCGAAGGACACCTGCGGTAGCCAGCCGAGTTCCGCGCGCAGCCGCGCTGAGCAGGCGGTGATGTGGCGGACGTCGCCGAGACGGTACTCGCCGGTGATTACGGGCTGTGGCCCGCCGCAGGACGAGACCAGCGCGGTGGCCATCTCCCCGACCGTGTGCGGGGTTCCGCTGCCGACGTTGTAGGCGCGCAGCGTCCCGGACGGAAGCAGGTCGTCCATGGCCGTGAGGGCGGCGAGGTTGGCGGCGGCGATGTCCTGGACGTGGATAAAGTCCCGACGCTGGCCGCCGTCCTCGAAGACGCGCGGGGGCTTACCGCGGGCAAGTGCTGAACGGAACAGCGAGGCCACACCAGCGTACGGGGTGTCGCGCGGCATGCCCGGACCGTAGACGTTGTGGTAGCGCAGGGCGACCACGCGGCCGCCGCTTGCCCGTGCCCAGCAGGCGGCTAGGTGCTCCTGGGCGATTTTCGTCGCCGCGTAGACGGTGCGTGGGTCCGGCGGCGCATCCTCAGTCACCGGTTCGGGTATGAGCGCCGACGCGCAGCGTGGGCAGACGGGTTCAAAGCGACCCGCGGCCAGATCCTCGGCCCGCCGGGGGCCGGGGCGGACGGTGCCATGCCGGGCGCAGGAATAGCGCCCCTCGCCGTAGACCACCATCGACCCGGCCAGAACGAGGGCAGGCACCCTCTGGCGGGCCATCGCGCTGAGCAGGACAGCACTGCCAAGATCGTTGCACTCCACGTAGTCGGGGGCATCGCCGAAATCCTTGCCGGCACCGACCATGGCCGCCTGGTGGCAGACGGCGTCCACACCGCGCAGCGCGGCTTCCACAGTCGCAGGCTCCCGGACATCGCCGCGCATGAACTCAACGCCGCCATGCGGTGGGGTAGGGCAGGGCGGCGCACCGTGCGCGGCGGGCAGCAGCGCGTCCAGCACACGCACCCCGTGCCCGGCCTCTGAGAGCACGCGGACGATGCGTGTGCCGATAAACCCGGCCCCTCCCGTGACGAGCACCAGCACACATCGGAGGCTAGGCCGGGTCTGGACACCCGGCGCAGCGAAATCGTGGCCGCAGCTTGCGGCTGTCACCGTGGCGGTGTGGGAATGCGCACGCTCGGCACCACGGTGCTGCTGGTGGTATGCGTTCCCGGTCGTCGCCCTGGTGGGAATGGGTGGCCGAGGTGAATGGCTTGCCGTCACCGCCGCGGGCACGGCGCTCTACATTGGAAGCCAACCGGCGGTGCCACCCTTTCGGCTGGCGAGGGCCACCTGGATGCGCGCCGGATGCGGACAGCCGATGGGATATGTGCCAAATTCGAGGCGTCCACATGCAACGCCCTGATCATGCCCTGGGGGATCCACCCCGCCGTGGAGCGGCCTGGGAGACGGGGGAGCTGATGTCATCCAGCGGCTCGAAACACCCGAGCTCGGACGACGGACGCAACCGAGGCCGCCTCAAGCGCGTGGGTGCCGCGATTGGGCTTCCGGCGGCCCGGGCTGCCGCGCACACTCGCGCCGTCACGGTACGCGTGGCCGCCATGGTGGCGGTTCTTGCGACCGGGGCTGCCGCTCGTGCCAGGGCCGTGGTGCGGCGGATCGGGCAGATACCCCCGCCACCGGGCCCGTTTCGTCCCGGATTCTGGCGCAGTCCGATCCGCGGAACGTGGCTAACCTCAGTATTCGGCCTGGTTCTGCTGATCGGTATCCCGCTGCTGTTCGTCACCGGGGCGCTGTCCTACGCCGCCTACAACCCTGGACTCGACCCGGTCAACGACCAGACTCCGGACAAGGGCCTGCTGGGTTTCTACCTCTTTGACTGGCCCACAAATCCGTACTGGCTGTACCGGCTGACACAGGGTGTACACGTCACGCTCGGCGTGGTCCTCGTGCCCGTCCTGCTGGGCAAGTTGTGGTCGGTGATCCCGAAACTGTTCGAGTGGCCACCGACCCGCAGCCTCGCCCACGCCCTGGAGCGGCTGTCTCTGCTGATGCTGGTCGGCGGGGCCATCTTCCAATTCGTCACGGGCATCCTCAACATCCAGATCTACTACGTCTTCCCAGGCTCCTTCTACACCCTGCACTTCTACGGCGCCTGGGTGTTCATCGCCGCCTTCGTCCTCCACGTCTGCCTCCGATTCGGCCGGATGACGCGCGCCTTGCGCTCCCGCAGCCTCGCCGCTGAACTGCGCACCGACCTCGCCCACACCCACTCCGAGCCACCCGACCCCGACCACCTGGCGCCCACCGCCCCAGCGGCGCCGACAATGACCCGTCGCGGCGCGCTGGGACTGGTCGGAGCAGGATCACTTCTGCTGTTCGTGGTCACCGCGGGACAAAGCATCGGCGGCTGGATGCGCAACACGGCCCTATTCGCACCGCACAACCGCGATCCGGGCAAGGGCCCAAACGGCTTTCAAATCAACAAGACCGCCGCTTCCGTCGGCGTCACTACAGCGCTTATCGGCCCGAACTGGCGACTTGAAATCCATGGCCACGGGCCGCCGCTGATCTTCACCCGCGAACAGCTCCTGGCCATGCGCCAGCACGCCGCCGACCTGCCCATCGCATGCGTGGAAGGATGGTCCACCGGAAATCAGCACTGGAGCGGCCTTCGACTGGCCGACCTCGCCGCCATGGCCGGACTGCCCCACGCCGGAAGCGTTCTGGTGGAGTCCGTCCAACCCTCCGGCCCCTTTGCCACGGTGGCGCTGCGGGGCAATCAGGTTGCGGACCCCCGCTCGCTGCTGGCCCTGCACGTCAACGGCGCAGACCTCTCCGTTGACCACGGTTTCCCGGCCCGCATCATCGTCCCGGCCAACCCCGGTGTGAACAACACCAAATGGGTGCACCGGCTCACCTTCAGAGCATGACCATGACACGATTCCTGCGCTGGTACGGCTCCGGTCCCTTGCACCTTCTCGTCCTGATCTGCTCGTTCGCCCTCGCCGCCTACGCCCTGGTACGGCTGTTCACCATCCGCCCGCTTGAGGTAGCGATCTGGTTCGTCGGCGCAGCCATCCTCCACGACCTCATCCTGCTTCCGCTGTACTCGCTGGCAGACCTGTCGGCCCGCGCTGTTCTGCGGCATCGCCCCACCCGTCCACCACAGGTCCCGTGGATCAACTACCTGCGCGTGCCCACTTTCCTCTCCGGTGTGCTCCTGATCGTCTGGTTCCCCCTCATCCTCGATCTCTCCGAGCTCTACCCGAGCGCTGCCCGGCTGCCTGAAAACGTCTACCTAGGCCGATGGCTGGCCATCACGGCGGTGCTCTTCGGCGCCTCCGCACTGGCCTTCGCCATCAAACTCCGCCGTGTCCGCCGCGCCACCCGCCTCAATCAGAAAGACGCCACACCAGGCGAGGACACCCCACCATGACCACCGGCGTCAGGCGGCCCTCCAACCGTGAAGATCGCATCCCGGCCAGCCCGCCGCCGAGGGTGCTGGCACTCCTTGAAATCGGCCGCCCCTGCTCGTTCTCCTCAGCTGGTTGTGGACTCGCTCAAGGGGCGGCCCATATAGAGAGACATGGCCGACTTCTGCTCTGCAAACATCGATCAACTCCCCTCTCTTGCAAGGTAATCTCGGCGAGGTGAACGATCGCGCCCCTGTTGGTCCGCCGGAGGTCCTCGGGTCGCTTGGCGCGTCCTTCCTGCTGCATGAGCACCCCGACGTGACCAGCCCCCTGGAGGTGTGCTGCGCGCTGGGCGTTCCACTGGAGCGGACAGTCAAGACCTTGGCATTCGTCACCCCCGAGGACTGTCTCCTGGTGACGGCGCTGCCCGGGCATGCACGGCTTCGGTACGGTGCTCTCGCCCGCGCAGCCGGGATCCGCCGCAACGACCTGTCCGCGCCAGCCGCCCGGTGTCGGCGGCCTACGAGTCGGTAGGCCACATCTGGACTGCGACCGCATGGCAACGCCGCGGGATCGCGCGGCGCTTACTGGCTGAGGCAAGGTCGCGGTTCCCAGTCACCAGCGTCGAGGAGCCATACACCGACGAAGGTGCTGCGTTTCTGGGTGCCTGCCCGGACCCGAAGATCCCTCCTCATGACCGATTGCATCGGAGTCCGCAACGCTGACCGCGACAGGCGCCCCGCAGCGGGTAACCCATGCTCGCTGCGGAGCACCAACAAGAGCCGTCCTGGTGGTGGCCATGATCCTGAACTTCGGTCAGGCTACCGTTGTCGTCGACGGGGACCGGGCGAATCTGGTGGCGGTGAGAGGGGCCTGGAGGAAATCTCGGCGTTGGGATCGACCCGGTGCACGTGTCGTCGGAGGTCGCAAGCTGATCGGTCCCCGTCAGCGGAGGTTGCTGGTGTGCCCGAGGGAGTACCGGCCTGGCTGCGGCATGTAGGTCAGACCGTGCGGACCGGCGCCGACCCGGATGCGGGCCAGGAGTTGGCCCGTGTCGGTGTCGAACACGTAGACCTCGTTGTGATATCGGCCGGACAGCCACAGCTGCTTGCCGTCCGCGGAAACCCCGCCCATGTCCGGGCTTCCGCCGCCGGGGATCTGCCACTTGCCGATGGGCTGGTGGGTCGTGGTGTCCAGGACCGACACGCTGCCCTCCCCGCGATTGGCGACGAACGTCCGCCGCGAATCGCGGGAGAAGTAGACCCCGTGCGCACCCTTGCCGGTGGGCACGAAGCCGATCTGCTTGCTCGCCGCACCGTCGAACAGGTACACGCCGTCGGCCATCATGTCGGCCACGTAGAACGTCCTGCCATCCGGAGCGAGCCGACTGTCCTGCGGCATCCCGTTGGGCACGCGGTCGAGTTGGAAGGTCCGAACCTGCTGGCGCCCGGCGACGTCGAGCACGATCATCTTGTTGGCGAACTCGCACGTCACCAGCGCGAACTTGCCGTCGGCGGTGAAGTCCATGTGGTTGACCCCGGCGCAGTCCGGGACGTGCAACTGGCCCTGCGGCTGCCAGGTGTGCGGATCGTAGAAGTCCAGGCGCTTGTAGTACTCGGCGACGACGATGGCTGAGCTGCCGTCCGGGGTGAAGTACAGGTTGTACGGGTCCTGGATCGGCAACGGGATTCCGGGCCTGCCGGTCATCGGGTCGACCGGGGTGAGCGTCCCGGCCGGCACCTTGTCCGCAGTGACATAGAGCGTCTTCAGGTCGTAGGACGGAACCACATGTTGCGGCTCGTTGCCGCCGGGAAACGTGTCGACGACCTTGAAGGTGTTCGGGTCGATCACCGAGACCGTGTCGTCAAGGCTATTGGGCACGTACACCAGATTGCGCACCCCGTTCATCGCTTCCGACAAATGGCCGGGACGGGTTGCCGCGTAGACGTCATCCGGGTCGAGCGGGGGTGGCATCCCCGGCAGGAAGTCGGTCTGCGGTGGTGCCGGAAACGCCGCAGGCACGGGCACGTCGGCGAGCATCTGGGGGTCCGGTTCCGGGGCGCTGCAGGCCGCCGCCATGAGCCCGAAGATGCCCATCACCACAAGGAACGATTTCCTGAGCCGCATGGCCGCGACGCTACAAGCCACCGGAAGGAAACCGCGGACGACCACACCTCCGAACTCGGCACAAGACCTTAAGGGGTGATGATGGGATAGTTGGGGCGCCGCACCCGATGCCCGCTCGTTGGCGCCTGACCTAGCACGCGGCTGCATGCTCTTGCTGATCGTGCTGGGAAACGCACACATGTTCCTTTACGGGCAAAAGATCGGTGTGCGCCGATGTTATTGATCGGGAAGGCAAATATGTGGTTTCAGGCGGCGTTGCGGACCTCGGGTTTGCCGAAGTAGGCGCGAATTCGGCCAGGCGACTTTTGGAGCTGGTGGAGGAAGGAGCGGACGCTTGTTTCAACTCGTCCTTGGATTTCGGTGCTGTGCCGGTGGACATGGTCCGTTTGAGGTCGGCGTTGAGAATCTCATCTGGATTGAGCTCGGGGCTGTATCCGGGCAGGAAGTGCATCTCGATGGCCTCGGCGTGATCGATGATCCACCGCTGGACGCTCTTGCGGCGGTGGACAGGGTGTCCGTCGACGATCAGGTGGATCTAGCGGTGAAGGTGGCGGGTCAGCCGGTCCAGGAACGGCAGGAACACGCCCGCGTTGAACGATCCGGTGTAGACGGTGAAGTACAGCTCGCCCTTGTTGCCGATCACGCACATGGTGTTCACGCTGAACCGTTTGCCCGTCTTGCCCACCACCGACGTCGTGCCCCTCGGGGCCCAGGTACGACCGACGGCGGCGTCGGAGCGGATCCCGGTCTGGTCCAGCCACAGGATCAGCGCGCCCTCACGGCGGGTGCGGGCGGCGATAGCCGGATAGTCCTCCTCCAGCCATCGGCGCACCGCTTCCGGGTCCTGCTCGTAGGCTTTGCGGATCGGCTTCTGCGGCGACAACCCGGTCCGGATCACCTGGATGCGACGGCAGTGAACACGGTGTCGAAGGGCTTGGCCGAAAGAGGCGTCCCGGTCGTGGATCAGGAACCGCGCCTCCACGCCGACGTCCTCCAAGTCCATCAGCAGGTTGCGGGCCTGCTGCACGACCCAGTCGGCGGTCGGGTGGAAGGTGGCGCCCAGTACGCGGACGTGGCGGGTGGCGTGCTCGATCACGGGCAGGACGTATGCCTTGGACCCATCCAGCAGGTCGACGACAGGCCAGGATCGCGGCGGCTTGGGAACGTAGGGCAGGTCGCGGTGCCAGCGCAGCAGCGTGCTCGGGGTGACGATTAACCGGATCTTCGGCAGCTGGCCGGATGGGAGTAGCCGTGCCAGCAGAGCCAGCCGTGCCCGGTCGGCCCAGGTGAGTTTCCGTGTCACCGCTTCCCTAAGCGCCGGGCGATGGTTGCGGCGGCTGCGTCAGGTACCGGCCGCCACACCGCTCCCATCCCAGGCGCGGGCATTGCCCGTAGGGATGCAGCCATCCCGCGATGCGCATCACGACGTGTGCGGCCGACCGCCACCGGACGCTCCGCATCCGGACCAGCCACGCGGGTGTGGCGTG